>CAYQTF010000063.1:0-9790 GCA_964420345.1 uncultured Flavobacteriaceae bacterium | reverse complement strand
CTTAACAAACAATGTTCCACTGATAAAAAATGGAATTAATAGAATGGTTTTATAATATCGCCACGAAGACTCTAAGTCACAAAGATTCACAAAGGAAAATGTAAAAAATATTTTTAGTCCATTGCCTCAAAGAAAGGTTAAAATTAGTGCAACTTAGAGTCTTTGTGTCTTAGTGGCAAGTAGCAAGTGGCAATACATCATAATTTATTTCTTCTTATAAGTATTCCAACTACTAAATTTACTTCTCGCAGTATCTGATGGAAAAACCATTTTTAGTGCTTTTTCTTTACTTTCTACTTTCATTTTCAATAAAGTAATCGAGTCTTTTGAAATGTTTTTTAAGAAAATAACATAAGGAGTTTCGTCACGTTTCCCAATCCATCTATTGTCTTTTGCAGAAAAAACATCTTTAATTAAAGTATATTTCATAACCATTGGTCCGTTCATAATATACTGAATACTATCTTGAAAAACCGTATAAGAAACATTTGCATTTACACCTTTACCCATAGTAAAACTACGTGACCAAGTTCCTGAAAATGGAATTGCAGTTACTGTTTTATCATTAGATTTTACAATTTTTACAGATTCTGTTTTTTTACAACTTACTGTAAATGTTAATGCTAAAATTAATATTATTACTAAATTTTTCATTGAATTTGGGTTTATACATTATAAAACAAAAATACATAAAAAATCTGATAAAATTAATTACCAGATTTCACTAACTAAAATCAAACATAAAGGTAGACATGAGAATATTTCTACCTTTAAAATTTATAATTCTTTATTTTAATACAATTTTTTTAGTGCTATTAAATTTTCCTGAAACAAATTGTAATATGTAAATTCCGCTTTCTAAATTAGACAAATCCAGTGTTTTGTTATAAAAACCTGTGTTATTTGTTAAAGTAGATTGATAGACTTTTACACCATTAATAGTGTAAATAATTACTTCATTTTTATCCTTATTTAAGGAAGCAACATCATACACTAAATTAATTTTTTTATCTATTGAAGGGTTTGGATATACTCCAAATGAAACAGTATCGGTTATATCTTCAATATCTAATACATCGGTTATATCTTCAAAATTAAAAGTTAAGTTTCCTGTTGCACTACCATCAAATTCAGTAAAATACATTCTGTAAATAGTACCATTTTCATATTTCACATAATATTTTTTATCGGAATCTACTATAAACTCAGATCCTCCAAATTCTTTCCAATCACTACCAATTGTACTTATGTCGGTAGAAAAATTTAAACTTATTTCAGACGGTAATGGATCGTTAGCAGTTTCGATGTTTTCGGCAACTTCTACTGTACTACTGTTATGCAAAACACCTGTTACTGGGTAATAAACAGAACCGTCACCAAAAAAATCGATATAATATTTTGTAAATACAAAATCCCAATCTGTAATTGCTGGTTCTGCAACAACTTCATTTTCATTCTGAAAAGAAAAATAGTTGTACTTATTATCAGGGTTGTTTGCGTTAGGTATTGTTACTGTTTGATCAGCATCCCAAGATGAACCATTCCATTTAGAATATCTAAAAGTATAGCCGTTAAAAAAATCTTCATTTATAAATTTCACATAATCGCCATTTGCGTATTTTAATACAAAAATTACTGTTCCAGCAACGTGATGTGTAGCAGGATTGTATTCTCCCCAACCATAAGTTGCAGAACCTTGACTAAATGAACCAAACCAATCTGTTTCGCTATTATATAATAGTGGCCAATTGTCTTGATCTGCAAGGTTTATCGATGACCAATCTGCGATATTATTACTTGCCTCTAAAACTTCAATACCATTATGGGCATTAGATCTTATATCAATATCAAATGCACTGACTCTTAAAAAAGCAATATCCCAAGAATTGGCAGCAAAATTAGTTTGCGTATTAGTTTCTAATTTAAAATATGACATATCACTATAACCTGGGTTCATTGTTAGATTTACAGTAGTTTCTTGTGCTGTTGTATTTAAAAATAGAGTAGTAACGAATATTAAAAGTAGTTTTGTTTTCATTATATTTTCGTATTTAATTGTTATTAATTTAGTTTAAAATTGAGTATTGAAATTGAGGATTACCTCTTTCGCCTAGATCATTTGTTAGCCTTAAAAATTTTATTTTATAGAAAATGCCTTCTGTATCTTGTAAAATATAAAATAGAGTATCATTAACTTGAGGTGGATTTTCCGGACCACCACCAAAACGCCAAGAATTACCAATTACTCTTTGCGTATCTAAAAAGTTATCGAAAATAATATCTGTTTGTGAAAAAGTGCCAAAATTATATTCATCTACAGAAACAGAATATGCTTGCACATTTTGTAAATTATTGGAAATTATAAAATCTGTAAAACCATAAGTACCAAACCCTATAATTTCGTTAGTAAATACGGTAAAACAAATGTCCCATTTTTGTTTTTCTGGTTCTACATCTATAATTATTTCGGAATTAAAACTGAAAAATTTAAAGTTATAATTAGTATCCTTTTCAATAGTTACTTCTTGAAATGTTGTATCGTCTAAATCGGCATATTGTAGTAAATAATTATCTTCATGTTTTAGTATTCTAATTTTTTTCCAACCTCTATGCTCTTCAGCAACTGCAACGCTACCTATTTGTGGTGTTTGTGTACCAACAGTATAGCCTAAATTTAATAGATATACTTTATTTTCTATAGCTATATTGCTTATTTCAGCAATAGCAGTATTTAAAATATCACCATCAAAATCATCTACAAATTCTACATTGTTTTCATCAAAAGTCCCTATTCCGACAATGTTAAATAAATCTTGTACAGTAGTTGTATTTACATTATTTAAATCTGTAAAATCTAATTGTTTAGTAGTCATATAAATCGAAGTATTTAGAGATACTCTAAATGCATTGCCATTATAAAAACGCAAATCCCAAGAATCTCTTTGTATGCTTGTTTCTGTATTTGTACTTAAATCAAAATAAACTTGATTTTGTTGGTTTGGTCCGCCAATATTAGGATTTACAAATGCAGATTCAATGGGTGTTTCTCTTTTTGGAAAAGCATCTTCTTTAGTGCAACTAGTAATTATTAATAAAATAACACCTATAAAAATTATGTTTTTGAATTTTTTCATTATTAAATATTGAGATTATATTTTAGTTTAAAAAAGTAAGAAGTACCATAACCTATTAAAGTATTATTACTATTACTAGAATGAATACCATTACTATTTATGCTAGAACTCGCTAAGGCAGTTACATTAAATAAGTTTCTTGCGCCTAAAGTTGTTTCTATTTTATTTTTGAAGAATGATTTTTTTATGGATACATCTGACCAAGAAAAACTTTCTAATTCTTCTATTACAAAATTGTTTTCATTATCAATAACATACCTAAATTGTTCTCCGTTAAATTTATATGTGAATGCAAATGTTGTGTTGATTTTTTTAAATAAATACGCAATTGTTGAATTTAACTGAAAATTATATAGAAATTCATCCTCTTCTTCTTCAAATTCATTTGAATATACTTGAGAAATACCTGCTAAAGTTGCACCTAGTTGAATATTTAAGTTTTTGAATTTTAAGGTGTTTTCGGAAGAAAAATTTATTGATTTAAACCTATCAATATTAATATACTTAAATGCTAGTTGAGGTGTTGTAGCAACAACTGCCAAATCTATTCTGTCGCTTACATTTATATAACCTAGTTTTAATTTATTGACTAATTTTGTTTCATTTTTAAAATAAGTTGTTTTTTTAAGATGTGTAAAAACAGAAAAACTTTTTTCAGGTATTAGATTTTCATTACCTGTTACATTATGATTTGCATCTACAAAAAAAGTGAATAATTCGTTAAAATTTGGTATTCTATAAGAACTACCAATAACATTTCTTAATTCAAAATTATTTTTTAATAAATATCTTGTGCTTAATGAATATGCAAATTGATTTTCGAACTTAGATTGTATAGAATATCTAAAACCTGGTCTAAATAATAAGTTTTTATTTACATTATATTCTGCGGATAAAAAACCATCAATATTAGATATTTTTTCATCTGCATCTACTGTATTTATTGAACTTGCAACGGCAGAGAAAAAACCATCATCTAAATTATATTCTAAACCTACTTCTAAATTATATGGTTTATTTATAAAAAAATTACTTAATGTTGCTTTAGAAAAATAGGTTTTTCTAGACAGGTATTTTTGATAGTCATCTCTGTCTGATTCTCGTGTATGCAAATCGTATGTTACTCTTCTAAATTCTTTTACTTGTTCTTGATAAGCAGAAGAAATAGTGTAATTTATTTTATTTTTTAATTTCCCGTTTATAATTAAATCATGTGTTATTCTATTACTTGAAAAATCATTATCGTCTTCTGCTAATATGTCAAAAACTTCGGTTTCTGGGTTATATACTTGAGTAGATACATGAGCATCATATCTGTTTAATAACTCTTTAAAAAAACTAACCTTATAAGTAACATTAAAATCATTTTTAGTGTAACGCAAAATACCTCTAGTGGTTGTTTGTTCTTTTGGCAACCATTCATGACCTCTTAGATCATCATTTATAAAATGATTTTCACCTTTTCTTTCTCCAAAAAAACCAGAAAAATCATTTCTAATAAAATTTACACTAGTATAAAAATTATCATTAATATTATGTGCTATTTTTATATTTTGAATATGCCTGCCTTTATTCCACCATTCATATTCATCACCAACTGTTTCTTCTTGTAAAAATGTGCTTATGTTCCATTTGTCTTTAGAGCTTGTTTTGGTAATTATATTAATAATACCCGAAACCGCATTTGCTCCATAAGAAACTCCCATAGAACCTTCCACAATTTCTATTTGCTTAACATCTTCTAAATCTATTTGTGTTAAATCTATATTATTACCTAGTCCTTCATCGCTAACCATAGGTATGCCATCTTGTAATATTTTAAAATATTGACCATCTAAACCAAATAAACTAACTTGTGACTTCCCTTCTTGAGCATTAGCTACTATGTGGATGTTTAGATATTGATTTAATATATCGGCTAAATTATTTGCAGCATTTTGCTCAATAGTTTTCCTATTAATTATGGTAACATCAAACACCGATTTTTTAACCGATTGCTTAGAATATTGCCCAGTAACTACAACTTCATCTAATTTATTTGATTGAATACTGTCTTTTTTTATCTCTTGTGAAATAAGCAAATTTGAGCAAATAATAAAACTCAAAAAAAGTAATTTATTTTTATACACTTTCATTATCTTTATTTAGTCTAAATAAGAACAGTGCAAATGTATTTATTTAATAAGAATGAAAATTGATAAAATAAAATTATTAATACCTGTAAAAGAACAAAAAATAACGACAAACGAATGTTTGTTATAATATATTAATAATCAATATATTATAGTTATTTTTGCGCAAATCTAACTATAAATAAAACAGAATTGTAACGGCAAAAAAATAAAAAATAACGATAAAAATATTAATTTAAATTAATATTTTTTGAATTTAAAAATTTAGTAATTAATAAATAGAAGATAATTATTGAATTGGCGTTATAAATTGTTTGATGTCATTATCGAATAAATAAAGACCACTTTTTTCATCACCAATAAGGCTTATTTTATCTAAAATATTTCTTGCTTGTGCTTCTTCTTCTATTTGTTCGGCTACATACCATTGTAGAAAGTTGTGTGTAGCATAATCTTTTTCCGTTAAGGAAATATCTACTAATTCATTTATACTACTAGACACAAAAACTTCATGATCAAATAAAGTTTTAAACATTTCTTTAAAAGAACCAAATTCTACTGATGGTTCAACTAGTAGAGAAATTTTAGCATGTCCGCCACGTTCATTAACATATTTTACCAATTTTAACATATGCTCACGTTCTTCATCAGATTGCGCATACATAAATTCAGCAACGCCACTTAAACCTTGTACTTCTGCCCAAGATGCCATCGCAAGATAAATTTGTGAAGATTCAGCCTCAATTTTTATTTGATGATTTAATGCTTTTTCAATGGAAGTGGATAACATCTCTTTTTATATTTAGATTACAAAAATATCACTTTTTTTAAACTTACATCATAAATATAACAAAATCAATCCTTTTTTAGTAATTTTGAGGATTACTAATTAATTATCAAATTATATAAAATGAAAAAAATATTTATTTTAAGTTTCGTTTTCGCTTCTTTATTATTTACTTCGTGTAAAGAAGAAGTTAAAACTGAAAAAAAATCAGAGACTAAAAAAGTTGAAACAAACGCTAAAAATACATTTGTAGAACAATTTGCAGATATTAAAGTATTGCGTTATCAAATACCGCAATGGGACAAATTATCGTTAAAACAACAAAAACTAGTTTATTACTTAGTTCAAGCAGGTTTAAGTGGTAGAGATATTATGTACGATCAAAACTATAGACATAATTTAACTATTAGACGTGCTTTAGAAAATGTATATACTAATTATAAAGGCGATAAATCTTCGAATGATTGGAAAGCATTCGAAACATATTTAAAAAGAGTTTGGTTTGCAAACGGAATTCATCATCACTATGCAAACGATAAATTTAAACCTGCATTTTCTAAAGAATATTTAAATTCACTTTTAAAAGAAACAAATACAGTTTTAAAAGGCGATGCCTATGAGGTTATTTTTAATGACAAAGATGCTAAAAAAGTAAATCTTGATATTAAAAAAGGGTTGGTTTTAGGTTCGGCAGTTAATTTTTATGGAGCAAATGTTACTGCAGAAGATGTGGATAATTTCTACGGAAAACTAATAGACAAAAATGATAAGACACCAGTTGAATTAGGTTTAAATTCTCAATTAGTTAAAGAAAATGGCGTGCTAAAAGAACGTGTTTATAAAAGTGGTGGTCTTTACGGAAAGTCTATAGATAAAATTATCTTTTGGTTAGAGAAAGCAAAAGGCGTTGCTGAAAACGAAAAACAAGCAGAAGCATTTAAAGTCTTAATAGATTATTACAAAACAGGAGATTTAGAAAAATGGAACGATTATAACGTACTTTGGGTAACAAATACCGATGGCGATATTGATTATATTAACGGTTTTGTCGAAGTTTATAATGATCCAATGGGTTATAGAGGTTCTTATGAAACAATTGTACAAATTAAAGATTTTGAAATGTCTAAAAAAATGGCAATTGTAGCAGAATCAGCACAATGGTTTGAAGACAATTCTACTATTATGAAAAATCATAAAAAAGAAAATGTAGTAGGTGTTTCTTACAAAACAGTTAATGTTGCTGGCGAAGCTGGCGATGCTTCTCCTTCAACACCTATTGGTGTTAATTTACCAAATAATAATTGGATTAGAGAAGTGCACGGTTCTAAATCTGTTTCTTTAGGTAATATTATTGCTGCTTATGCTAATGCTGGTGGATCTGGTCGTTTAAAAGAATTTGCTTTTTCTGATGAAGAAGTAGAATACGAAAAAAAATATGGCGCTTTAGCAGATAAGTTACACACTACATTACACGAAGTTGTTGGTCACGCAAGTGGTAAAATTAATGAAGGAATTGGACAACCAAAAGAAACTATGAAAAACTATGCTTCTACCTTAGAAGAAGCAAGAGCAGATTTAGTTGGTTTGTACTTTTTACCAGATGAAAAATTAGTTGAAATGGGAATTTCGCCTTCTGCTAAAGGTATCGGTAAAGCGGCTTTTGACGGTTATATTCGTAACGGCTTAATAACACAATTAATTAGACTTAATTTAGGCGATGATATTGAAGAAGCACACATGCGTAACAGGCAATTAGTTGCGGCTTGGGTTTTTGAAAAAGGAGCAAAAGATAATGTTATTGAAAAAGTAGTAAAAGACAATAAAACATATTTTGTTGTAAGAGATTACAAGAAACTACGCATTTTATTTGGTGAATTATTAAGAGAAACCCAACGAATTAAATCGGAAGGCGATTATGAAGCAGGAAAAAATTTAGTGGAAAATTATGGTGTAAAAGTAGATCAAGAATTACATAAAGAGATTTTAGATCGTAATAGTAAATTCAAATCCGCAGCTTATAGTGGTTTTGTAAATCCTGTTTTAGTAGCAGAAAAAGATAAAGATGGTAATATTACTGCTGTTAAAGTTACGCAACCAAAAACGTTTACCGATCAAATGTTAGATTACGCTAAGCGATATTCTACATTACCTAACGTGAATTAATTTTATAATTCAATTTTAATAATAAAAGTCATTCATTTAAACGGATGACTTTTTTTTATTTTAATCAAGTAAGTATTACTTAAAATATTTCAACTCCAAATTATCGCCATCAAAAATAGCATACGTAAAATACGAAATCCAATCGCCTGTATTTATGTATTTACTTTTTTCGTTTAATTGAATATCCATTGGTAAATGCCTGTGACCAAATAAGAAGAAATCGTACTGTTTAGTTTCTAACTTTCGTTTGCAATATTGTACTAACCATTCTTTTTCTTCGCCTAAAAACTTAATATCTTCATCACCTGAAATCAATTTATTTTTAAGAGATAATTTTTGTGCTAAAGCAACGCCAATATCTGGATGTAACCATCTGTACAACCAACGAGAAACAGGATTTGTAAACACTTTCTTCATGCGTTTATAACCTTTATCGCCTGGACCTAATCCGTCGCCATGACCAATTAAGAACGTTTTGTTGTTAAAAGTAAATTCGGTTGGTTTGTAATAAACAGGTATATTTAATTCTTTTTCAAAATAATCTCGCATCCATAAATCGTGGTTGCCAACAAAAAAATGGATTTTGATACCACTATCGCTTAATTCTGCTAATTTACCTAAAACACGTACAAATCCTTTTGGTACAACGGTTTTATATTCCATCCATAAATCGAATAAATCGCCAAGTAAGAATAAGGTGTCACAATCTTCTTTTATTTCATCTAACCAAGCAACAAATTTTTTCTCACGTACTAAACTTTTTTCGTGATTTGGTAAACCGAAATGTTGGTCTGATGCGAAGTATATTTTTGACACTAGTTTTCTTAATTGGTTAATATTGCCACGAATTGCACAAATTTACACTAATTTTTTAGTTCTTTTGATTTCATAAATTTAAAAATACCAATAATTAAACCAACTAATCCACCTAAATAACTAAAACTATGAATCGCTCCAACAATTTTAAATTGTTTTCGATTTATTATTTCAGTAGAGAAATTCCATTGATGATAATTAATAAATAATAATCCATAAATATACCCAATAAAACCAAAGATGAATGCAACAACAAGTGTTGTAAAGATAGATTTAAAAATTTGTTTATTTTTTGGTTTATATAAGTTTAATATACCGTAAATAATTCCAATAAATCCACCAAAGAACCAAGTTGCATAAATACCTGTTAGGCTAACATAAAATCTCGAATTGTCATGCCAATATTGATCAAAACCAAATTGTTGAAACTTAAATTTTGTATAATATTCATTTGAAATAGTATATGTAATTTGATTGTGAATAATTCCGTAAAATGGAAGCAATTACAATAGATGTAAAAATAATTAGAATTAAAAAAAGTGCTTTTTTAATCATTTTCAATTAAGATATTACCTCTATAATCATTAATTCTATGTTGTAATTCGACAGATGTATATTTGTTTTTTAAATGGGAAATTCCACTTTTCCAATTGAAAGAGAATTTTTTATTTTCTTTTTTATTTAATTTATTCATTTGAATTTATTGATCACCAGCAAACCATTCTGCATACGAATTATTGGTTTCGTGTAATTTTAAA
>CAYQTF010000062.1:9168-14407 GCA_964420345.1 uncultured Flavobacteriaceae bacterium | reverse complement strand
TTTTTTAAATCCTCACCAGTATCATAAACCATTTGTTCATTACTAGGAAAAGGAATTTCTCTAAATTTAATTAACTCTTTTTCATCATGATTTAATGCTCTAATATCACCACTCATTTCTGCAAAATCATACACAAAAATAAACTCACTTGCTATTGGGAATATTTCCATTTCTTGATTTGTTTGCAAGTTTGTTAAAATAACTTCTGCATCAATATGGCTTGCTTTTTCTTGGTGCATCATAAAATAATCGGCACTTACAATAATATATTTGTCTTTTTTAATACTATTACCAAGGCTATCTACGGCAACATTGCCATCACGATCTAAAACATATTCAAAACCATCTATTATTTCTTTTTCTAATAAAACTTGTTTTTCATGAAATCGTTCAGGACTCACTTCAATTCGGTTAAATAATAATTTTAATCGATAATCGTACTTAATTTTAGTGTCTTTCTTACTGTGAAATACAGTCCAAAATTTATCTAATCCGTAAGAATTAAAATCTAACAAATCATCTTCCAACCTTCTAGGTATTATCTGATTGGTATTATTTATAAGTTTTACTTCCACAAAATTAGTACCTATAAAATGTGCTTCATCTAACAATTTGTTCACGTCTTTAAAATTAGGATTAACTTTTTCTAAATAACTTAATTCTTCGTATGCTTTTCTAGCATATTTTTTTGTTCTATTCTTTAGTAATTTTTTTGCATTAGCATATAAATAATCTGACAAGGTAGTTTTTGCATTATTAATTTCGATAGAATAATCGTTAAAATTAATAGCAGCATTTCTATTCTTACTTTTAATATATAATGGTAAAATTGGTCTTATAAGATTCTGTCTTTTATCTAAAGCAATATAGGTTTCGTAAATAGATTCAATAATAGCAGGATTTTGATCAAGTTTAAAACTTGCTAAACTTCTGTTATCTTGGTCAACTGCTTTTGTATAAGCTTCTTCTAATAAAACAATTAAATGCTGCTTTTTTTTACTCGTTTTATTTTTACGTAATTTTTTTACAGCAAGTCTAATTGCGCTGTCATAATTTCCGTTTGAAATTATTTTTTGTGTTCTTTTTGTACTATTACATGCAATAATCAAAAAGAAAATGCTAAATACTATTGTAATTTTCTTCATAATATTCTGATTTTAAAGATTTCTATAAATAAAAAGCCATTAGCAATAAACTAATGGACTTTATATATTTCAAGTTCTATGCCAAAATTAAAATTTTAATGTGCCTATTAAATTTTCTACTTTTTGTTTAAAAGTTTGTAAGGCAAATTTGTTAAAGGCACTATCTTCAGGAAATTTTGCTTTTTTCTTTTGTAATGCTTCGTGATATTTTTGTTCAATCGCTTTAGGGTCACCTTCATAGGTGCCATATACATTTTCAAGTTTTGCTTCGCCATTTAAAGGTGTTGAATTAACAATTTTGCCAGTCTTAAGGTTTTTAATACTTACTTTGCCATCTAAAACAGTTGATTTTACTTGTTGAAATAAAGTAACTGTCGCATTTATTGTACTCATTTTTGGTGTTCTAATGTCATTGCCTTCAGCGTCTTTCACTCTATTTCCATCGCTATCTAATTGGTAATTCCAACCTGTTTGTACTTCTTTTTCTTGTGCTATAACTTGTGAATTTATTTTTTCAGGAATAGCAGTTATTTTATCTAAAAAAACATCCGTTTGATAATCATAAATAACAGAATAATCTTTTTTATTATGAACAGTAACCCATTTATTGTCAAAATCACCAGTTCTAATATCAATAAAATTATTTAAAATACTTTGTGAGGTAGAATCTTGTAATTGGCTATTCACATTATTATGTAATTTAATAAAAACATAATCTGTTCCTCTTTTTTTAACTTGAAGAATTTGCGCATTTAAATCGGTTCGATAATTAGGGTTAATTACTTGAATTTCTTCCAAGATTAAAAATGCTTTTCTAGCATTTTCTTTACTATTATTCATTAATGGTTTTGCGGTTGCATATATTTTATCGGAATATTTTGTTTTTGCTACTGCTATTTTAGATGTATAATCTTTCATTTTAAAATTATAGAGTTTGCCTTCATAACTTAATGGTTTTAACATAGTTATTTCATCTTGCCTTACATCTATTTGCATATATTTTTTATAAATATATTTTAAACTTTTCGCATCCGTTCTGTTTTTTAAATTTGCAATTTCGGTTAAATCTCTATTATTTGCTTTGTCAAATGCTTCTTTTAAAAGCGGAATTTGTTTAGCATTTTTATTTTTGTCTTTGTTTAATCTTTTAATTGCATTTTCAAATGCTTGATCATAGTTACCTGAAGAAATGGAATTTTTTGTTTTTTTAACGCCACCACAAGAAATTAAGAAAGCGCTTATTAAAATAAGAAATAGTTGTGAATTTTTCATTTTCGGAATATTTTTGAATACTTCCCAAAGGTAATATTAATGTATAAATTGTGCAAGATATTTAAAGAAGAAAACCCTAAACAATTAATTGTTAAGGGTTTCTTAAAATGAAAAGGGGAACTAATCATTATTTTGTTGGTAGGATTTTGCCTATGCAATCTCCAAATCCTATGCGAATATAGTCATTTTTACAATAACCACGCATAATTACTTCATCAAAATCATTAATAAATTTTCTTTCTTCACCATTATTAAGTTTTACAGGTGTTGTACCTCGCCAAGAAAGTTCTAACATTGAACCGTAACTATCTTTTGTTGGACCAGAAATTGTACCAGAACCCATCAAATCTCCAGATCTAACATTACAACCATTTATAGTGTGATGTACTAACTGTTGATTCATAGTCCAATACATATATTTAAAATTAGAATTGGAAACTATAGTTTCTTCTTGATCTTGTGGTTTTATAGCAGTTTGTAGTTTTATATCAAAACCATGATCGCCACTTTGTAATAAATAAGGTAAAGGTTTTGGTTCTTGTCTAGGACTTTTTACTCTAAATGGTTCTAGAGCATCCATAGTAACAATCCATGGAGAAATAGTAGAAGCAAAACTTTTTCCTAAAAATGGACCTAATGGTACATATTCCCATTTTTGAATATCTCTTGCAGACCAATCGTTAAATAAAACCATTCCGAAAATATAATCTTCTGCTTCGTCGATAGAAATCGCATCACCTAAATGATTTACATCGGTTGTGATAAATGCCATTTCCATTTCAAAATCTAATAATCTTGTTGGACCAAAAACAGGTGTTTTAGAATCGTTAGGTATTGTTTGCCCTTTTGGTCTATGAATATCTGTGCCAGAAACTACTATGGAAGATGCTCTACCATGATAACCAACAGGTAAATGTAGCCAGTTTGGTAGTAAAGCATTTTCAGGATCTCTAAACATGGTACCTGTATTTGTTGCATGTTCTTTACTTGCAAAAAAATCGGTATAATCACCAATATTTACTGGTAAAAGCATTTCAACTTCGTTTAAATTAAAGACCACAATTTCTAAATCTTTTGCATTGTCTTTTAATTCTGTATTGGTTTCATCAAAAATAGCCGCAATTCTATTTCTAACTAATCGCCAAGTTTTTCTACCATCCGAAATAAAATCGTTTAAAGAATCTTGCATAAAAATATCATCGGTAAGAGGAATGCCTTTAAAATAACCTAATTGATGCAATGCTCCTAAATCAATGGCGTAATCTCCAATTCTTGTGCCAATTGTAGTAATGTCTTCTTTTGTTAAAAAAACACCAAAAGGTATATTTTGAATCGGGAAATCAGAATTATTAGTTACTTTTAACCATGATTTTCGATTAGGATCGTTTGCTGTTATTTGCATTTTTAGATTTTAAAGTGTTAATTAAATTTGCATCAAATATATATGGAATATTGGTATATACAAAATTGTTTTAGTATTTTTGAAAAGTTATTTTTGTTTATGAATTTCAACGATTCAACATATAACAATTAAACAAATAAACAATTCAACATCTATAATGAAAGATAAACAAATATTTAAGTTAATTAAAAAAGAGAAGCAACGTCAAAAAAACGGCTTAGAATTAATTGCTTCCGAAAATTTTGTAAGTAAAAACGTGCTAAAAGCAGCAGGTTCTGTCTTAACAAATAAATATGCAGAAGGTTATCCTAATAAGCGTTATTATGGTGGTTGTGAGATTGTTGATCAAGTGGAACAAATAGCAATTGATAGAGCAAAAACTCTTTTTAATGCAGCATATGTTAATGTACAACCTCATTCTGGTTCGCAAGCAAATGCAGCAGTTTATCAAGCAGTTTTAAAGCCTGGCGATACCGTTTTAGGTTTCGATTTATCGCATGGCGGTCATTTAACGCATGGTTCACCTGTAAATTTTTCGGGTAAATTATATAATTTTGTATCTTATGGTGTTAAAAAAGAAACAGGTACTATAGATTATGATACTTTAGAAAAAGTGGCATTAGAAAGCAAACCAAAATTAATTATTGCTGGTGCATCTGCTTATTGTAGAGATATGGATTTTAAACGTTTTAGAGCAATTGCAGATAAATGTGGTGCATTATTAATGGGTGATATTTCGCATCCTGCAGGTTTAATTGCTAAAGGAATTATGAATGATCCATTGCCATATTGTCATATAGTTACAACAACAACGCATAAAACATTACGTGGCCCAAGAGGTGGCATGATAATGATGGGCAAAGATTTTGAAAATCCGTTTGGTTTAAAATTGAAAAATGGCAATCTTAAAAAGATGTCTTCCATATTAAACTCTGCAATTTTTCCAGGAATGCAAGGCGGACCTTTAGAACATATTATTGCAGCAAAAGCAATTGCGTTTGGCGAAGCTTTAACCGATGATTTTTTACATTATCAAGTACAAGTGAAAAAAAATGCAAATGCAATGGCAGAAGCATTTATGAAAAGAGATTACAAATTAATTTCTGACGGAACGGATAACCACATGATGCTTATTGATTTACGAAATAAAAATATTACTGGTAAAGAAGCAGAAAACGCTTTAGTAAAAGCAGAAATCACCGTAAATAAAAACATGGTGCCTTTTGATGATAAATCACCTTTTATAACATCTGGTATTCGTGTTGGTTCTGCAGCAGTTACAACTAGAGGTTTGAAAGAGAAAGATATGGAAACGATTGTTTCTTTAATTGATGAAGTAATAAATGATTTTGAAAATGAATCTGTTTTAAATAAAGTAGGTAATAAAGTGAATAAGATGATGAAAGGTTTGCCTTTGTTT
>CAYQTF010000062.1:0-9068 GCA_964420345.1 uncultured Flavobacteriaceae bacterium | reverse complement strand
TCTATCATTTCCATAAATATCTTTTTGTAATTCAATATTTTTAAATCCTTTTTTTGTTAGTAAAGAAACAGTTTCATTGCCTAAATATTGGTTTATTTCAAAATAGAGTTTCCCGTTTTTATTAAGGTGTTTTTGTGCAAAGTCAGCAATTTTATCATAAAACAATAACGGATTATCATCTTTTACAAATAATGCTATATGTGGTTCATTATCTAAAACATTTTTGGCAATTTCTTGTTTTTCTAAATCTCTTACATATGGCGGATTACTTACAATAATGTCGAATTTTGAATTATGTACCGAAATTTCGGAATTAAATTTTGAATTCAATATATTATCCAATATAAAATCTACGTTAACCTTATTATTTATAGCATTTTTTGAAGCGACTTGTAATGCTTCTTCTGAAACATCTAAAGCAAAAACTTTTGAATTTTGTAGGTTTTTCGCTAATGAAATCGCAATGCAACCAGAACCTGTGCCAATATCTAAAATATTGATTTCTTTTTGATTAGATTTATTATCGTTTATGATTTTTTGTACCAATTCTTCTGTTTCAGGTCTTGGAATTAACACGTTTTTATCAACTTTAAAGGTTAAACCAAAAAATTCTGTTTCACCTATAATATATTGAATCGGTTTTTGGTTGATTAAATCTGTTATCGCGTTGTCGAATTTTGTTTTATCTACTAATAAATTAGGATTTAATGCAATATCTATTCGTTTTAGATTAAAATAAAATTCCGATAGAATAGAGAAGAAGCTGTCAATTTCGGTTTGTGGATATAAATTTTTTAATGTATTTTTAAAATGAGTTTTTAACTTTATAATACTAATTTTTTTAGATGCTTTTAAATCTTTAAGTAACCAAACATTACAAGCGGTATGTGCGGTGTTTCCTAAAGATTTTGAGATTAATTTAAAATTATTTTTTTTATATAAATTAATTGCAGATTTCATTTGTGGAAATGTTTCTAAATAACATTTTTCATAATGTGTTATTGCAAAAGTTAGGCATTTTTCTAATAAAATTTTTCCGATTTTTAGACCTCTTGCTTCCGATAAAATATACATTTTTTGTAATTCACAAATCGTGTTTTCTGCGTCTTTTAATTGATGAATACCACAACCGCCAACAATTTTATTATTTATTAATGCAATATAATAAACCGATTTTTTAGTTTGGTATGCTTGATACATTGCATCCGTTTCTTTGTCATAATATGCTGTGCCTTTTTTGTTGGCATTTAATTCCGTTAAAACGAATTTAATAATTTTTGAGATAGATTCGTTATCCGATTTAATAATCTCTCTAAATTCTATATTTTCATTCATTTGTTTTAGTACTTTTGCGCTGTAAAATTACTAAGAATGAAATTAAGAAGTTTAATAGTTGTCAGTTTATTTTTTGTGCTTTCGTGCAAAGTAACCGAAAAACCAGAATTTATAAATATTGATGGTTTAAAAATAAAACACAGCACTGCTAAAGAAGTTGAAATTCAAGCAAATGCACATTTTTTGAATAAGAATAGTATAGGAGGAAAATTAGAAATTAATGCTATTAAAGTCTTTATTGATAGTATGTTTATCGCAACAATCGACTCAAAAACGTTTGATGTGCCTAAAGAAGAAATCTTTATAATTCCGTTAACCGTTAAAATACCCTATAATAAAATTTTTAAAAAGAACAAGAAAAATTTATTAGGTAATATTGTGAATATGTTACTTCGTAAGAAAATTTTAGTTCAATTTAAAGGAGATATTCGATATAAATTAGGCGCTTTTCATTATGATTATGAATTAGATTATACTGAAAATCTTTCTATTCAGATAAAATAAAAATGATTAAAAATTATATTTACGATTTTGGAGATGTCTTTATAAACCTAGACAAACAAGCAACCGAAAGAGAGTTGCAAAAGTTAGGTGTGTTAGATTTTACGCTAGAAATGTTAGAAAAAAATCAATTATATGAAAAAGGATTAATTACTACAGAAGTATTTATTGATTTTTACCAAACAAAATTTATTAAAGCAACAAGAATAGAATTAAAAAATGCTTGGAATAAAATATTGTTGGACTTTCCGTTATATCGTTTAGAATTTATTGAGAAATTTTCAAAAAAGAATCGCTGTTTTTTATTAAGTAATATTAATGAAATGCATTTAGATTTTATAAAAAACCAATTAGGAAATTCATTTTATGAACGATTTTATAATTGTTTTGAAAAAGTATATTATACACATGAAATTAATTTAAGAAAACCAGATACTGAAATTTTCGAGTTTGTTTTAAAAGATAAAAATCTAAAAGCAAACGAATGTTTTTTTATTGATGATACTAAAGAAAATACGGATACTGCAAAAAAACTAGGTTTTAAATGTTGGAACATTGATCCAAACACAGAAGATGTTATTAATTTAAAAACCAAATTAAATTAATGATTTACATTGTCTTAAGTATATTTATTAATGCATTAATATTTATTATTTTTAAATTGTTTGTTAAATATCGAATAGATACATTTCAAGCAATTGTTTTTAATTATGTTTTTGCATTTATTGTTGCATTAGCGCAAACCACTTCAAACGATACATTTATGACTATACCCAAAAAACCTTGGTTTTTTGGCGTATTGATTTTAGGATTTTTATTTATTACCTTATTTAATGTAGTTGCAAAAACAACTCAAAAAATGGGGTTTTCGGTAGTTGCAGTAGCCAGTAAAATGAGTGTTATTATTCCTATAATATTTGGCATTATTATGTACAATGAGTTAACTGGAATCTTAAAATTAACAGGGATTTTATTAGCATTAATTGCAGTTTTTTTGTCTTCCGTAAAGAAAAACACAAACATTAATAAAAGATACATTTATTTACCATTACTTTTATTTTTTGGTTCGGGAGTTTTAGACACTTTGTTAAAATATTTTGAAACTAATTATGTAGCAAAGAATGAACTTAATTTATATACAGGTTCTATTTTTTTAGTTGCAGGAATAATTGGTTTTGTAGTTATTCTAATAAAAATAATTCAAAGAAAAACAACATTAGCATTTAAAAATGTGGTTGCAGGAATTGTTTTAGGAATACCAAATTATTTTTCTATTTACTTCTTATTAAAGGCATTGTCTATTAAAGAGATGGAAAGTTCAACTGTTTTTACCATTAATCATGTTGGTATTGTATTACTTTCTACTTTAGTTGGCTTACTTTTATTTAAAGAAAAACTGTCTAAACTGAATTATTTAGGAATATTTACAGCCATAATTGCAATTTTATTGATAACTTTATCTTCATAAATGGAAAGAGAGAAAAATACTTATTTGACAATTTCAAAACCTTCGGTTGGAGATATTTATAAAGAGAAAAGCAGTAAATTTATTGGTTATGCTTTTCCGGTAACTTCAGAGAGTGAAATTAAAGATTGTCTTGAAACTGTAAAAAAAGAACATTCTAAAGCAAGACATTGGTGCTATGCTTGGCAATTAGGAATTGATAAAATCACATATCGAGCAAACGATGATGGCGAACCAAATAATAGTGCTGGCAAACCAATGTATGGTCAAATACTATCTAATGAATTAACCAATATTTTAATTATTGTTGTAAGATATTATGGTGGTACAAAATTAGGTGTTGGCGGTTTGATTTCGGCTTATAAAATTGCAGCTAATGAGGCGTTGAAAAAAGCAGAAATTATAGAAAAAATTGTTAAAATAGAATTAAATATTGTTTTTGAATACAAAGATATAAATGTCATAATGCGATTAATAAATAAATTTAATATTGAAATTATTGACAAACAAATGCACTTAAATTGTAATTATAAATTAGCAATAAATAAATCAATATTTCAAGAAGTAGTTAAACAAATAGATAATTTAAGGGGAATAAAAATCATTAAAAAATGTTAGATTTTTTCACAATTAAATTACCATATCAAAGATTAATAAAACATAAGTTTTTAATGGCATTATTTTATGGTTGTTTGCCATATGCTTTTTTGTTTATTTTTTTACCATTTGGACTACATGATTTTTTGCATCATAATAAAATATTTATTTTAGGTTATAGTTTTATTGCATTCGTGTATAATTTTATAATCTATTTATTATTAGATAAAATATCTTGTTTCATCAAAAATTGGAATGTTATAAAGGTAATTTTATTATACATTTTTATTGTTTTTTCTATTTCATATGTATATGATATTTATCATTCCGCAGGAAAAAACTTGCTATTTTATAAGAGTTTAGATTATTTTGAAATTGTGTTAATGGTAATTGCTATCACTTTACTTCCTACCATATTAGTAATTCTTATTTTAAAATTAAGAGATAATAATAAGCGTTTCTCAGATTTAACATCTAATGAAAATATGAATATTAAAGTAAATGAGGTTAAGAAACGAGTTCTTAAAATTAAATCAAAATCATTAAAAGAGCAAGACTTAATAATTAATGTAAATGATTTTTTATATGTAAATTCAGATAATAATTATTGCCATTTTCATTACCTTAATAAAGATAATATTGTCATAAATAAAATGCTAAGAATTACATTAAAACAAGTTGAAAATCAATTAAAAGGTTTTGAATATTTATTTAGATGTCATAATTCTTACATTATTAATACTTCTAAAATTATTAAAATTGATGGAAACTCAACAAATAGGAAGATTAAATTGCAACATATTAACTTCTCAATACCAATATCTAGAAATCTAAATATTAGTACTTTAAATGAATTGTTGAACTAACCGTTTACCACAAAACTCACTAAGTACAACATTTTTCAAATAAACATATTAAAACTAATAACTCTTTTGTACTTTTGCATTGCTAAAAAAGAAAAACTAACAACAACAATGAGTGATTTAGAAAATGAAATCGAGAAATTGATTTCAGAAAAAAAACGTGTAAAAGAATTATTAGAAACCACAGAGTTTTCAAAAAATGTTAAAAACAAGGATTATTTATATGATGATAATCTCAAAATGACAGATGAAAATCTAATTGAAAAAAATAAGCTTAAACTACATAATATAGAGAGTTTTAAAAAAGAAAATTTAGAACAATTAGCAAATGCAAAAACAGGACATAAAAAATGGATGTCTTATGTGCAAATATTAATTGCTCTTGGTGATGTAGATTCTGCAAAAGCCGAAATACCTGTTAATTACACGATGTGTGATTTTGGAAAGTGGTATTACGGTAACGGACAACTCTTAAATGAATACGATAGATTTGAAGAAATTGAAGAAATTCATCAACAAATTCATAATACATATTTAAAAATTTACAATCTATATAGAAAACCTTTAAAAACTTCAGTACTTAAAAGTTCAATAAAATTAGAAAACAAACGTCAAAAAAAAGCAGAAAAATTAGCGATAGTATTAGCGCAGTATTCTAAAACTTTATTCGACATATTAAATGATATGTCTGATAGACTAAAAAAAATACCTAATAAAAAACTAAACGAGATAATTAATTAATTTTTTTAAAACAAGACACCTAATTCATTATTACGTTTGCAAACCCCAATGCAATCTAACAACTAACAATGGCTGAAATAAAGAAAAAAAAAGAAGAATCATTTCTATTTAAGGTTGGCTCTGATCAAAAAACAAAGAAGATTAATAATGCAACAAATTTAGATCTTAGTAACATGATATCTGTTGAGAATATGATTGCTTTAAAAGAGAAATCTGCTAGAATTGCTAAAGGTATAACTAATAGTAAATTACCTACAGATATAACATTTACCGAAGAAAAAAGTAATCATAATATAGATATTAATAAAGGAATTATTAATGAAACAGTTAATAGTAAAATAGATGTTAAAACAACTACTGATGAAGTAGTTAAGCAGAAGATTAATAAGGTAAACACAAGCAAAGCCAATTTTACTGAAGTCCGTAATATAAGTATTTCGAAAAAATCACTAATAGAACAAATAGAGACTGCTAAAACAGATCATTTAAATTACATGAAAAATATTCATGTGTTTTTACAGTTGAATGATAATACAACTAACCCGGAACTTGTTAATCCTCATAATTACACCATGTGTGCTTTTGGGAAATGGTACTACAGTAAAGGTCAGTTCCTTACCGAGTTAAGTGAGTTTAACAAAGTTGAAACTTTACATATTACCGTTCATAATTATTATTTAAAAATATATAAATTATATAGTATAACTTTAAAAAAGTCATTATTTAAAACATTAGAAAAGTTAGAAAAAGAGCGTTTAATAAAAGTCGAAAAATTAGTTGTTATTTTAGAATCTAACTCTAATCAATTAATAGATTTATTAGATAAAACAATTATAAAAATTAACAACATGAGTTCAAAAGAACTAAAATCTATAATAAGTTAATAAGCAGTTTTATCTATTTTTTCTTGCCATTTTTTAAACGGAATTAAAGCAATTTCATGCTCACATTGTTCAAAAGGAATTTGTCTTTTATTATAAGGTAACGGAATTTCATCATAAATAAACTGATCATCAAACCCTATTGCAGCAGCATCTTTCTGATTAGAACCATAAAAAACCATTTTGGGTCTTGCCCAATAAATAGCCCCTAAACACATTGGGCAAGGTTCGCAACTAGTATAAATAATACAATCGTCTAACTGAAATGATTTTAAATTTTCACAAGCATCACGTATTGCGGTAACTTCTGCATGTGCGGTTGGATCATTGCTCGAAGTTACTTTGTTATTTCCTCGACCGATAATCTCGCCATCTTTTACAATAATGCAACCAAATGGTCCGCCTTCATTTGCATTCATTCCTTTTAAAGCCATATTTACGGCTTCATTCATAAAATATTTGTGATCTTTTTTCATAGTTATTTGTAATTGGATTAAAATCCAAATTTATTATATGTATCGTTCCTAAGGAACTTTGATTTTCTCTTCTCTCTTCTCTCTTCTCTCTCTTTTCTTTTTCACTCTATAATGATCCAGTCATATCCTGTGGCACAACCCATTCATCATATTGTTTGGCAGTTACATAACCTAAATTAATAGCTTCTTCTTTTAAAGTTGTTCCGTTTTTATGCGCAGTATTTGCAATTTCGGCTGCTTTATAGTAACCTATTTTTGTATTTAAAGCAGTAACTAACATTAAGGAGTTATTTAATAACTCTTCAATTTTTTTAGTATTTACTTCAATTCCTTCAGCACAATTATCATTAAACGACAAACAAGCGTCACCTAATAATCTAGCAGATTGCAAAAAATTTGCCGCCATTAATGGTTTAAAAACATTTAATTCAAAATGACCTTGCATACCGCCAACAGTTATTGCAACATCATTACCCATAACTTGTGCGCAAACCATAGTTAACGCTTCTGCTTGTGTAGGATTAACTTTTCCTGGCATAATTGAAGATCCAGGTTCGTTAGCAGGCAATATTAATTCGCCAATACCACTTCGTGGACCAGATGCTAAAATTCTAATATCATGTGCTATCTTGTTTATAGAAACAGCTAGCATTTTTAATGCCGAATGACTTTCTACAATCGCATCGTGTGCGGCCAAAGCTTCAAATTTATTTTTTGCAGTAATAAAAGGTAATCCTGTAAATTCCGCAATATATTTAGCAACTAAAACATCGTATCCTTTTGGCGTATTTAAACCAGTACCAACTGCTGTACCACCTAAAGCAAGTTCTGACAAATGTTCTAAAGAATTATGAAGCGATTTTAAACCATGATCTAATTGTGATACGTAACCCGAAAATTCTTGCCCAACGGTTAAAGGTGTTGCATCCATTAAATGTGTTCTACCTATTTTAACCACATTTATAAAGTCATTAGATTTATCATCTAAAGTATTACGTAATTTTTTTATATTCGGTATCGTATTCTCTAACAGCATTTTATAAGCAGCAATATGCATTCCTGTTGGAAAAGTATCGTTTGAAGATTGCGATTTGTTTACATCATCATTCGGTTGAATTATTTTTTCACCTTCACCAATTATTCTACCTGCAATTTCTTGCGCTCTATTGGCAATTACCTCATTTACATTCATGTTACTTTGCGTACCAGAACCAGTTTGCCATATTACTAAAGGAAATTGATTATCATGTTTGCCATCAATAATTTCATCACAAACTTGGCCAATTAAATCTCTTTTACTTGCATCTAAAATACCTAATTCACAGTTTGTATAAGCCGCAGCTTTTTTTAAGTAAGCAAAACCATAAATTAACTCTAAAGGCATAGATGCATTTGCACCAATTTTAAAATTTTTTCTAGATCTTTCTGTTTGTGCGCCCCAATATTTGTCACTTGGTACTTTCACATTTCCCATGGTATCTTTCTCAATTCTATAACTCATAATAAGGTGTTTTTATTCGTGAGATTCTGAAAAATAATTTTCGATTTTTTAGTTAATCGAACTAATCCCGATTTTTCAGCGGGATATTATTTCTGAACTTACTTTAATGGTTTAATAACTTTTATTTAGCCACAAAGTTACTAAAATATGTGCTATTTTTTTAAGTTAATTTGTATTTTTGAAAAAAACAAATGTCAAAAAAATCTTTAATTTTAGTAATCATACAATTTTCGTGTTTTGCCTTTTTTGCTTTTGATAGTGTTTTTAAATCGAATCATTGGTTGTTTTATATTCAAATTGTTGGTTTTTTATTAGCAGTTTGGGGAGTTTTAGTTATGAAAATAGGTGGTTTTAATGTGCAACCTGAAGTTAAAAATAATGCATCTATTATAAAAAAAGGACCCTATAAAATTATAAGAAATCCTATGTATTTAGGTATTATTCTCTTTATTGGTGTTGCCGTAATTACAGATTTTAATTATATGCGATTGTCAATTTTCGCAATATTAACAACTGTATTATTCTTTAAAATATACATGGAAGAATCTTTTATGAAAGAGCGATTTGGAAAAGAATACATAGATTATAAACAAAGTACATATAGGCTAATTCCATTTGTGTGTTAAGATTTGACTCTATGTTGTTTATAGTGAGTATTATTTTAAATTCCAAAAATCAAGTTCCAAATCCTAAATAAAAAACAAAAAT
>CAYQTF010000061.1:0-14509 GCA_964420345.1 uncultured Flavobacteriaceae bacterium | reverse complement strand
AATAAAAATCAAGTTGCAAAAATCAACTAATGATAATGATAAAATTGAAAATATTTGGGCGCAAAAAAAATTAGATCATTTGGTTTTTAATAAAGACAAAAATAAAGAACAGATTATTAATTTGAGTGAAAAACACCAATTAATTTCACCTTTTACTTCATTAATAGTTTTAGATCGAGTAGAAGATTATGTTCGTTATAAAATTGAACCACCAAAAGAGTTACAAGAAGAATATAAACGATTATTGGCAGAACAAGAAGACGATTTTGAAGCTGAAGAAATCGAAGATTTGAAAAAAGATTTAACAACAGATTATGATGCTATAAAAAAATGGTATGCAGTTGATTTTAAAAATGAAAAACCTAAAAAAGAAAAAATAAAATTAGTGAAAAACACAAATTCAATAAACACAACCAATCAAATTTTACAAGGAAATTCAAGAGTAAATAATGAACATATTAATCCAAATCTTAGAATAATAAGTGGCGTTGTAAGTGATGATTTAGGGCCTGTTTCTGACATTTCTATAATTGTAAAAGGAACAAATAACGGAACAGTTACAGATTTTGATGGGAAATATTCTATTAATGCAGAAGTTGATGATGTTTTAGAATTTTCTCATGTTAGTTATGCTTCTTTTCAAAAAACTGTTACTATTTCAAATAATTTGAATGTTTTAATGGAAACTTTTGGCAATTCTTTAGACGAAATCGTTATTGTTGCTTATGCTGTAAAAAGACAAAAGAGTGTAAGCGCCTATTCTGTTACAACAAAAAAAGGATTGATAGAAAACCCAAAACAAATAGAGGCATTCAACACCTTGATAGAAGACAAATTAGCATTAAAAGGATGGAATCCTAATGCGTCCTATATAGATTTAATTAATAAAGGGGAAAGCACACAAGAAAAATATAATATTTATATAAACATCAGAAAAAATTATGCAAATCAACCAACATTTTATTTAGATGTTTCAGATTATTTTTTAACTATAAACGAAAGAAAGATTGCTTTAAAAATATTATCAAATATTGCTGAAATAGAAATAGAAAATTATGAATTACTAAGAGCAATTGCTTATAAATTTGAAGCATTAAACGAATTTAATCAAGCATTATATATTTACAAGGAAATTTTAAAAATTAGACCAGAAGACATACAAACGTATCGCGATTTAGCACTTTGTTATCAATCTGTTGGAGAATATCAAAAAGCATTAGATTTATTATATAAAATTGTAAATGGCGAATTATTAGATAAAGATTTAGATAGGAGATTTGAAGGTTTGGAAGAAGTTGCTTTTATTGAAATGAATTATTTAATTATAAAATTTAAAAAGAAATTAAACCTATCTAAAATTAACAAGAAATATTTAACGAACATAAAATCGGATTTAAGAGTTGTAATTGATTGGAATCATAACGATACAGACATTGATTTATGGATTTTTGATCCTAATAATGAAAAATGCTATTATTCACATACCAAAACTAAAATTGGTGGTAAAATTTCAGAAGATATGACTGAAGGATTTGGACCAGAAGAATTTTTACTAAAAAAAGCAATCAAAGGTAAATATGAATTCAAGGCAAAATATTACGCAGATAATGTTCAAAAAATATCTGGTCCAACTATTTTAAAAGTAACTGTTTTTACAAATTATGGTAAGAAAAATGAAACAAAAAAAATAACAGTTTTTAGATTAGATAAAGAAGATGAAGAAGTTATTGAAATAGGAAAATTAAAAATATAAGGTTCTACCCTTATTTTAATGGGTGAATATTTTTAATTCCTCACGAAGTTTCGTTGATTTATTACATATTAAAAATAACTTATATTTTGTACATAAGGGCACATTTTGTTAAGATGTTATGATTATTTTATTATCTAATTTTATTAGGGATTGTGGTTTACTTATTTTGGATTTTTGAAGTAATAGATTTAAATTCTTAAATCAACAATCTCCAATCGTTAATATTTAAAATGTTTAAAAAAATAATTTTATAATTCTCTCCAACTTTTATATGTGATCCGAAAATTTAAAGTAGTTATAGACCATGAATTTTTAGAAAGCAACCTGTTTTCAAAAATTAAAAATATCGCTGAAATTGCAAAAATTATTATCAATCCAAATGCTCCAAAAACACCAAAAACCTATTAATAGTTTTCTAATTAAATTAGTATCAAAAACAAAACCATTCACAATATTAGTGAATGGTTTCTAATTTTAATTTCCAGATAGTTGTTAGTTGAACATACCTATCTGCCCTTAAGAAACTAAAACTTAAGTGTTATACCAGTTAAAAAATTAATAGTTGCTTGAGGATAATAAAAAACCTCGGTTATTGCGTTATCATTAGAATTTTCTGGTCTGTAAAAATAACTAAAAGTATAGCCATTAGAAACATATTTTTCATTTAAAAAATTATTTACTAACAGATTAAAAGAAATTTCTTTAATCCATTTAGGATTAACTTTATAACTCACATTTAGGTTGTTTACAAAATATGCATTTATACTTTTACTGTCTGATGATGTGTTATCTAAATATTGTTTCCCTACATATTTAGAGATAAAACCAATATTTAAATCTTTTAGTGGTGAATATGTAATTGTATTACCTGCAATTATATTAGGTGAAAAGGAAATGTCTGTATTCTTAAAATTTGTAATTACAGGTTGGGTTGAAATAGTATTAAAGTCCGTATCATGTTGTGTATCGTAAACTATATGATTAAATTCTTTAATTTTATTATCACTTAAAGTAATATTAGCATCAAACCTAAATTTATTATTTAATTTATAACCCATTTGTACCTCTAAACCTAAACGGTAACTTTCAGCGACATTTTGTCTTATGGCATCTCCAACATCATCTATTTCGCCTGTTAAAACTAGTTGATCTTTATAATTCATATAATAAAAATTAGCATTAGCATAAAGTTTAGATTTTTTAAAACGATACCCTAATTCTATATTTTGAAGGTTTTCTGCTTTAGGTAAAATGGTGTTTTTAATTAAATCATCTCTATTCGGTTCTCTATTAGCAACTGCATATGAAGTGTAAAACAAGTTGTAATTATTCATTTTATACGTTAAACCTAATTTAGGGTTTATAAAATTAAAATTTTCATGTGTATCAATATTTAATAAGTCCGAACTAATTCCGTTTGCTATATAACTTACATTTCTATATTGTAAATCGGCAAAAGCAAACCAATTTGAAGTTATGTCATAACTCGCTTTTATATACGTGGAAAAATCCTTCTTTTCACCAATATTAAAATAATAGTTAGATCTTATAGGTATTTCTAGATTAAAAGAATCCCAAATAATTTCACCAAAATGATCACCATCATATTTGGAATAACTACCACCAAAATCTAACCTTAAATTATCTTTTATATAATTTAAAGAATACACTAAAACATAAAAATCGTTATCTAACCAACGTCTTCTAATTACATCACCTTCTTCAGATGCGTTAGTAGAATTAGGAAAATAATCACCAACTTCTTCATTGTCTTTAAATTGCTCAAAATAACCTTTTCCTCTTGTGTAATTACCCGATAAATTTACCGATAAACTAGTATTTAATCGATGTGTAAAATGTAACTGATAATGCGTTTGCTCATAATTATCTACCTGATTATCATAGGTGTAAAAATTATAAGTTCTGCCATCATTTAATAAACTTTCCGCTTCGGCATCTGACGGAAAATTACGATTAATATATGCCTGAATTCCTTCTATATCACCTTCAACAACTGCTTTTGGAGCGCCATTCCAAGACTGATAAGTTATCTCATGACCACCAAAAACAATAACTTTAACAGACGTTTTTTTAGATAAATAACCAACTTCTGTAAAATAAGAAGATAAATCGGAAGTTGCCCTATCTATATAACCATCGCTTAAAATTTTAGATATTCTACCTTCGGCATAAAAGTTTTTATTAATTCCTGAACCAAAACTTATATTATGTTTTCTAGTATTGAAAGAACCAAAACCGTTTGAAGTTGTAGCATATCCTTTTTGAGAAGGATTTTTTGTTTTTATATTAATACTTGCTCCAAAAGCACCAGGACCATTCGTTGAAGTTCCAACGCCACGTTGTATTTGAATATCTTCTACCGATGAAGTAATATCTGGTAAATTTACCCAAAAAGTTCCTTGAGATTCACTATCGTTAAATGGTATTCCGTTTAAAGTTACGTTAATTCTAGTGGCATCACTACCACGAATTCTAATACCGGTATAACCAACACCAGAACCTGCATCGCTAGTTGTAACAACCGAAGGCATTTGATCTAATAAAATTGGTAAATCTTGTCCTAAATTTATAGGTTCTAATGCTTCTTTTGAAATAGTAGTAAATGCAAAAGGGGAGTTTTTTGTTACTCTTGTTGCCGAAATTAAAACTTCATTTAATTTAATAGTGTCTTTTTTAATATCGGTTTTTTGGGCGAATGTAAATAGACTAATTACTAATAATGCTGTGGTAATAATTGATTTCATGTAAACTTTATCTTTTGTAGAAGTGATAATATGACAAAGATTACAACATTACGTTTTGAAATTCTTCGTTTTATTTAAGAATAACAAATAGTAATTTTTCTAATTTTCCCTAAACAGCATTATCTGTTCTAGGTTCAAAGAGTGTAATCTCAGCCTATCCATAAAAAAATGGAATTTAGCACCTCTAATTATTCTGCAAATGTAGGTTAATTTATAAAATAAAAAAGTCTTTAAAATTTCTTTTTTAAGATTTATTAAAAAGAAAGATTGTCAATTAGTTAAAATTTAGTCTTGCATCTTATATCTTAAAGCGAAACAGTCATTTGTCAAATTAAGACTACAAACCTCTTTCTTTTTGAATAAATTCATAAGCCTTTTGTATTTGTCTAAATTTTTCTTCTGCACCTTTTATATGTTCAGAACCTAAGTGTTTTAATTTATCAGGATGGTGTTTTTTAACCATTCTTCGGTATGCTTTTTTAACTTCTATATCGCTAACTGTATTGCTGATTTCTAAAATTTTATAAGCATTAAATTCTTCGTCATAAAACATCGCCTTTATAGATTCAAAATCCTTATCGCTCACATATAAATACCCGGAAATTTTTTTAATCTCTTCAATTTCTTTTAAGTGTACTTCATTATCTGCTTTAGCAATTCCGAATAAAAAATGAATTAATTGCAATCTAGACGCATGATTCATGTGTTCTCTAATTTGAGCACAAACTTGCGGTGTAGAGATTTTCTTTTTTAAAATACCATTAAACAATTTAAAAGCGTTTTCTGCACGTTTACTTCCGTACATATCAATAAAATATTTACGCACATAATTCAGTTCACTTTTTAAAACTTTTTCGTCTGCTTTAATAATAACTGCGGATAATATTAAAAAACTTAACTCAAAATCACCTGGTTGCGTTTGATCAACTTTCGGTTTTCTTTTATTGTATTTTTTCTTATTATAAGGTATTTTTTTTTGATCTTTATTTATTTTGCCAACTGCCGATCCTAAAAAAAGACCAATAATTGCACCAATTGGTCCGCCAAAAGCCCAACCTAATCCTGCACCTAACCATTTTGCGTAATCTGCCATCTTTAGAGTTATGATTTATGAATTTAGATTTATGATTTCATAAACTAAATATTTAATATGTATTTATAGGTTAATTAAATCTCTGAAAAGTTACAAAAATTAACATTTTATTTAAGATTCAAAGATACATTTTATGTTTATATTTGCAATTATAATAGTAGCAGATTTCAAATCTATTTAAGAATTGAAAAATATAAAATAAATAGGTTTAATTTTCCGTATAGATTAGGAATTCATAAATCTAAATTCATTAAATCTAAAATTAAAAAAATGTATCCAGAAGAATTAGTAAAACCAATGAAAGCAACTTTAGAAGATGCAGGTTTCAAATCATTAACAACGGCAGAAGAAGTTGAAAATGAAATAAAAAAAGAAGGTACAACTTTAGTGGTTGTAAATTCGGTTTGTGGTTGTGCTGCAGGTACAGCAAGACCAGGTGCAATTGCATCTTTAAATTTTGAGAAAACACCTATTAATTTGGTGACTGTTTTTGCAGGAGTTGATAAAGAAGCAACCGATAAAGCAAGAGAATTTATGATTCCGTTTCCACCATCATCACCATGTATGGCATTGTTTAAAGATGGCGTGATTGTACATATGTTAGAAAGACATCATATTGAAGGCAGAAGCGCAGAAATGATTGCTGCCAATTTAGTTGGTGCTTATGAAGAGCATTGTTAATGAACCTAGGTTTACCTTTTTTGGTAAACCGTAGAGTGAATTAATCCCGCTTTTTTGCGGGATTTTTGTTTTTATAGTTTTATTTTCGCTTACACGGAATAGATTTGTTTCTCGATAAATTTCAAAATCAATATTAACATTAATATGCACACTAATTTAATTAATAACACCATAAACTTCGTAAAAAAAGAACTAAAAAACGCCGAAGGCGGACATGATTGGTTTCATATAGAACGTGTTTATAATAATACTTTATTGATTTCTGAAACAGAAAATGTAAATAAACTAGTGGTAAAATTAGCCGCATTATTACACGATATTGCAGATTCAAAATTTCATAATGGTGACGAAACTATTGGACCGAATAAAGCGAAATCATTTTTAGAATCTCAAAATATTTCCGATAACGATATAGAACATATTGTAAATATTATTGCAAACATGTCTTATAGTAAAAGTTTGGGTAATGACACATTATTCACTTCTTTAGAATTACAAGTAGTGCAAGATGCAGACAGATTAGACGCTATTGGTGCTATTGGTATTGCCAGAGCATTTAATTATGGTGGGTTTAAAAACAGAGCGTTATATAATCCTGAAATAGAACCACAAATTAAGCAAAGTAAAGACGCTTATAAAAAATCGAAAGCGCCAACAATTAATCATTTTTACGAAAAATTATTATTATTAAAAGATAAAATGAATACCAAAACGGGTAAAATAATTGCAGAACAAAGGCATGAATTTATGCAGTTATATTTAGATCAGTTTTATGCTGAATGGAATGGAGAAAAGTAAAAATTTTATTGGTATTATTACGATTTTAATGGGTGAAAAAAAATCTCGCAAAGTCGCAGAGTCGCAAAGTTGATGTTCTCAAAAATGTCGCAATTATGTTTGCAAAGCAAACATTTGCGTCTTAATAAACCGTAAAAGTCTTTGCGTCTTAGCGACTTTGTGAGAAAATAATAAATGTGCTAAACAGAATTAGCATTAATATAACAGTAGAACCATTTTATTTAAACAATTAAATACCAATTAACTAACTTCTGTTTTTTTCTGCCTCTAATTCTTCATCGGTTTTACCAAACATTTTTTGAAAGAAACCTTTTTTCTTGTTAGAAGATGATGAAGTTTTGACTATTTCATTAGTATTAGACGATTCTTCTGTAACAGTTTTAGTTTCACTAATTACTTTTTTCGCTTTATTTTGTATTGCTTGTAATTGTTCCATACGTTTCTTAATTGCTGCATCTTCTTTTTCTTTTTTCACGGTTTCCTTTATAATCTCTTCTTGCTTTGGTGGCGTGATAGAAATTACTGCAACAGGTTTTTTTACTGTCTTAGAATCCGTATTGTAGTCTTGTAATAATTCATCAAAAGTTTTACCTAATTCTTCTAAATGACCAACAAGATATTTTTCGGATAAAACGATACCGCTTTCAATTTCAATACCTTTCAATTTTTTATAGAGTTTACCAAAAAAACGAACCGCTTCTCTACTAGCACCTTTTCGTCTATTATAAATGGCTAAAATTTCATTAGTATCTTCATCTATTTTAAAAGCGAAATCGGATACTGCCCAATAATATTTACCGTTTTTTGCAAGGTTCTTTATTAAGATACGAAAGTTTTTTTTGTCTAATAACTTCTCCCACATATGCTTAAAAATAATTTCAGGCATGTCTGGATGTTGTGTACAATAAATGGATTTGCCCATTAATTCATACTCTTCATAACCACTAACCTCTACAAAATAATCATTTGCAAATTCTAAGATACCTTCTTTATCCGTTTTACTCATAATCACCTTATTTGGATTTAAGATGATTTCTGAATCAATAGTTTCTGGTTTTTTAAACTCTTCCATTTATTTTGTTAGTTAGTCTATTAAAATAAAGAGGCGCTAATACACAATAAATTCTTTAAATTTATTGTAAATGTAATTATCACAAAACCCCTTAATTAACAAAGATATTAAATAATTATTTAATTATTTGAAATTTGGTTTTCTTTTTTCTAAAAAAGCGGTTGTACCTTCTATAAAATCATCCGAACCAAAACAATTACCAAATTGTTTGATTTCAGTAGCATAACCATCTTTTGACGTGTCAAAATTTGCATTAACGGCTTGTATTGCAGCATTTATTGCAGTAGAGGAATTTCTTGAAATTTTAGTTGCTAATTTTTCACATAAAGGTAATAATTCTTCTTGTGTTACTGTATAATTTACCAGACCATAATTTTTAGCATCTTGAGCATTTAACATACCTGCGGTCATGATCATTTCCATTGCTTTTCCTTTGCCTACTAATTGTGGTAATCTTTGTGTGCCACCATAACCTGGTATTACGCCTAAAGAAACTTCTGGTAAGCCCATTTTTGCATTATCGCTTGCAACTCTAAAATGACATGCCATGGCTAATTCTAAACCGCCACCTAAAGCAAAACCGTTTATTGCGGCAATAACTGGTGTATTTAAATTCTCTATAAAATCGAATAAAATTGTTTGGCCGTTTTTTGCTAAATCACTTCCTTGTGATACATCAAAATCTGCAAATTCAGAAATATCTGCTCCAGCAACAAATGCTTTTTCTCCGCTACCAGTTAGAATAATTACCTTTATATTGGCATCTTCATTTAGTAATTTAAATGCCTCATGCAATTCTTGAATAGTTTCTTTATTTAAAGCGTTTAACTTTTTTGGACGATTAATTGTTACTGTTGCTATTTTATCGTTTTTAACTACTAATATATTATTCATTATTTATCTTTATATTTTTAATTTTTTTCACTTTAACCCAAAACCTTTCACCCAAATTTATTCTAATGGCAAAGTTACGGTAAAAGTAGTTCCTATTCCTATTTCTGATGTAAAAGTAATCGTTCCGTTATATGCTTCAATAATATTTTTAATCATTGATAAACCTAATCCCATTCCACTTGATTTTGTGGTAAATTTAGGTTCAAAAATTTGACTTATGTGTTCTTTTTCAATGCCTTTCCCGTTATCTTTTACTGTAATTAACACATTTTTTTCTTGTTCAGAAACGGTAATATTTAATATCGGATTTTTTTGTTCTACAAGTGCCTGAGTCGCATTTTTTATTAAATTGGTAACTATTCTAATCAGTTGTGTTTTATCTAATTGTGCAATAATTGTATCCTTATTAGCATTAAATTCAATATAATTTTCATTAAAAATTTCGGAAGCATGTTTTACAACTTCGACTACATTTAATGCAACTTTTTGTTGTTTAGGCATTTGTGCAAAATTAGAAAATGCAGAGGCAATAGTTGTTAACGTATCAATTTGATCTATTAGTGTTTCACTATAATCGTTTAATTTTTCTTTAATATTTAAGTCTAAAGGGTCGAATTTTCGTTGAAAACTCTGTACTGTCAATCGCATAGGCGTTAACGGGTTTTTGATTTCATGTGCAACTTGTTTTGCCATTTCTCGCCAAGCTTCTTCACGTTCACTTTTTGCCAATTTAATAGCACTTTCCTCTAATTTATCTACCATACTATTATAAGCGTTCACTAAAGTTGAAATCTCTTTACTAGTGTTGGCAACTTCTACCTTTTCATTTCTACTACCAAGTGCTGTTTTACTTATTTTTTCACTAACTTCTTTTATAGATTTTGTAATATATCTAGAAAGCCAGTAACCAATGGCAATGGCAAACAACACAATTGGCAAAAACGCATAGATTATTAGTCTATTTAAAAATTCTGCTAGTTCATTGTTTTGCTCTGTATTGTCTTGTAAATATGGCAGACCCAAAATACCAATGGGTTTAAATTGTTTATCTATAATATAGGTATAAGAATCTTGAATTTTTTTATCTTTAATAATTCTATTTTCTATATATCGATGGTCTGCGCTATTTTCAATTCCGTCAATTATTTTTTTTGATAAATCATAATTAGTGTCATCATTAATAAAAGTAGGATAGGAACTAGTTAATAATTTTCCTTTAAGATCATAAATTTCGATATCTAACTTATGAATATCTCTAATATTATAAATCTGATTTTTAAAAATTTTAGATAAATCTTTTGTTTCTACTACGTATGTTGTACGATCTAATTCATTTTCAATAGTTGCTTTTATAGTATTCTCTTTTCTATGTAATCTTTTTATATGATATTCACTAGCTTGTTCTCTATATTGATAATTCGCCAAACCTACAATGAGTAAAGTAGCAATAATTACCAATGCTAACATCGATAAAAAAATACGAATCCTTAATGAAAGTTTATTGAAATTCATTTTTTCTAAATTATGAAGTGTAAATATAGTATTTTAAAGTTGCTTGAAATGTATTATTGTTGCACTTTATTCTATGCAAAAAACATTCCAAAAACCTGTTATTACGTTTTTATTTCTCTATTATTTATAGGAAGATAAGTACTTGTTACCAATTTTATTTATTTAATATTTTTTGAAAATCAAACCAAAAATTAGGGTAAGATTTATTTACGACTTCAGCGTTTTTAATAGTTAAAGGTACAAGTAACGATAATGGAGCAAATGCCATTGCCATTCTATGATCCTGGTAAGTTTTAATACTAATTTTTTTATTATGTTTAGTATTTAGTTTTTCATTTTTTAAATGAAAACTATCTTCTGTAATTATAACCTTTGCTCCTAATTTTTTAAATTCAGTTTTTAAAGCTTCTAAACGATCGGTTTCTTTAATTTTTAGCGTATGTAAACCTGTTAAATCACACGAAACACCTAATCCTAAACAAGTTACAGCAATAGTTTGTGCAATATCAGGAGTTTCAATTAGGTTAAAAGTAACATGTTTTTTTTGTTTGAAATCTTCTTGTTTTTCTATAATAATAGCGTCTTTTACAAAAGTTGTTTTAACACCAAATTGTTTGTAAATTTCTACCAATGCTTTATCGCCTTGTAAACTTTCATTTTTGAAATACGAAATTTTTAGTTTGCTTTTTTCGGTTAAAGCGATTAAACTATAAAAATAAGATACCGAAGACCAATCGGATTCTACAATAATTATTTTGTCCTCTACATTTGTTTTAGGAAAAACTTTAATTTTATTATCAATCCAAGTCGTTTTAATTCCGATTTTTTCCAATAACGACAAGGTCATTTTTATGTATGGTTTGGAAGTGATTTCGCCTATTAATTCAATTGTCAATCCGTTTTTTAATGAAGGTGCAATTAGTAGTAAAGCCGAAATATATTGGCTACTAACAAAACCATCCATTTTAATGGTATCTATTAATATCGTTGTTCCTTTTATTTGTATTGGCGGAAAACCATTTTCATTTAAATAAGTGATTTCAACACCTAAAACACGCAAAGCATCTACTAATATTTTTATTGGTCTTTTTTGCATTCTTTTAGAACCAGTTAAAATAGTTTCCTTATTTATAATTGAAAAATAAGCAGTTAAAAAACGCATTGCTGTACCTGCATGTCCAATATTTTTTTCTGAATATGAGCGCTTTAACGCATTTTGTAAAATAGTTACATCGTTTGCATTTCCTAAATTTTCAATAATTAAATTCGGATACAATTGTTGTAAAATCAACAAACGATTCGATTCGCTTTTAGAACCAGAAATTTCAATTTCTTTATTAAAAGAAGTATAGGTTGTGTAATCTAATATTTTATTCAAAATGTATTTATTAGTATTGCAAAACTATTAAAAAATTAAATAGCACTATAAACAAAAGAGATAATTACAAAATACTTTGGCAAATAAATTGTTATATTTGTAATGAATATAAAATTAATAGTCTAACATAGACAAAATAGTAAAAAACATATAATAATATGGCATTAGAAATAACAGATGCTACTTTTGAAGAGGTAGTTTTAAAATCAGACAAACCAGTATTGGTAGATTTTTGGGCAGCTTGGTGTGGACCATGTAGAATGCTTGCTCCGATAGTAGAAGATTTATCTAAAGAATTTGACGGTAAAGCAGTAGTTGGTAAGATTGATATTGATGCAAATCAAGAATTTGCAACAAAATATGGTGTAAGAAATATACCAACAGTATTAATATTTAAAGACGGTGAAGTTGCTGAAAAGCAAGTTGGAGTTGCTCCAAAAAACACGTATGCAAAAAAATTAGAGGCTTTATTATAATCAAACAGAACAATTAAAGATAGATAAAGGTTTGGCATTTTGCTAAACCTTTTTTATTTTGCAGAAAAATAAGAAATGGAATTATCACAAATAAAGAATATTAGCGGTATAAAAAATTTAGAATTACTTGCAAAACAAGTTGTGGAAGGTTTTATTACAGGTATGCATAAAAGTCCGTTTCATGGTTTCTCAGTAGAATTTGCAGAACATAGGTTATATAATAAAGGAGAAAGTACGAAACATATAGATTGGAAGTTATTTGCAAAAACAGATAAATTATTTGTAAAACGTTATGAGGAAGAAACAAATCTACGTGCTCATATTATTGTAGATAATTCGGCATCTATGCATTATCCCGAAATAAAAAAACAAAGTATTTCTAATTTTAACAAAATTGGATTTTCGACTATTGCTGCAGCTTCATTAATTGAAATTTTAAAAAAACAGCGCGATGCTTTTGGCTTAAGTATCTACTCAGATAAATACGATTATTATTCGCCTGCTAAAGGTAGTGAAAGACATCAACGAATGCTTTTAGAGAATTTAGAACAATTATTAGTGAATAAAAACAAATCTAAAACAACAGAAACATATCAAGTTTTACATGAGATTGCCGAAAAACTACATAGAAGATCCTTAATTTTTCTTTTTACAGATATGTTTGAAGTTGGTAAAAATAAAACAGAATTATTTGAAGCATTAAGGCATTTAAAATATAACAAACATGAGTTGGTATTATTTCATACTTATGACAAAAAGCATGAATTAGAATTTGATTTTGACAATAAGCCAAAAAAATTCATTGATGTTGAAACAGGAGAACAAATTAATTTATATGCCGACCAAGTTAAAGCTAATTACAAAAAAGAGGTAAAAAATTATTTTGATGAGTTAAAAACAAAGTGCTTACAATATCAAATTGATTACGTGCCAGTAGACATTAATAAAGGTTTTGAGCAAGTTTTAATTTCGTATTTAATTAGCCGAAAAAAGTTTTTGTAAAAAAAAAACAAAAACACTTTGCAGTAATAAAAAACGGTTTATATTTGCAATCGCTTTAAGCAACGGTCTGGTAGTTCAGCTGGTTAGAATGCCTGCCTGTCACGCAGGAGGTCGCGGGTTCGAGTCCCGTCCAGACCGCTTTTACAACATTAAGAAAGTTGTGTTGTTTTTGAGAGTTTTTCATTATAAAACTCTAATAGTTATTAAGTTAACTAATGAAGAGCTTCGGTATTTTACTGAGGTTTTTTTGATTTATAGAATGTTTTGTGCCAACATTTGTGCCAACAAAAATAGATTTAGGTTTTATAAACGAGTAAACTAAATAAAATAATTGTTTTGAAATATGCTTTTAAAACAGATTAATAATAATAAACAACTTTGTAAAAGAGTTGGTTTTAATCTTGTTTTATTTTGGCAGACCTATGATCTGCAATGTTAAAATGATTGTTAAAGCACTTATTTATTAGTCTAATAATATCATAATTTACTGTAAATATGGATATTGAATATAATTTAAGAGGGATTAATGTAAAAAAACACTTTGCTTTGTTTTTGCATTTTTATCAGCAATAATTTTGTTTTACGATTATTGAAATTCATTCTAAACCCATTTGCAAAAGAGTATTAATATTATTTTCTAAAAAATTTAAGCACTAATGCTAAAATTCCGATACCTATAACCATGGTCATAGTTGAATTATTTTTTAGATTAGTATTAGACTCTATAAGATTATTATTTAATGGTTTTGTAGTATTGTTTGATGTATTGATTAACGGTTTGTTTGTAGTATTGTTTGATGAACCACCACTAATAAACTCATTTAGAAGTTGTGAAAAAATATTTATAAACTCCTGACCTCTTGGAAAATCACTACTATTAAAGGTTTCATTAAATTCTTCACCCCAATCTTTAGTTCTATCTTTATTAGTTGCATCAACCCATTGGTAATATTGTTCGGTAACATCTACCCCAAATCGAGTTACACGTGTAGGTGCGGTTGCAATAGTTATAGGTGGTGGTGTAAATTCATTTTTTTGAGGTAAGCATTTAATTTCATACCTTTGAAGTATTATAAAATAAAGAA
>CAYQTF010000060.1:0-14534 GCA_964420345.1 uncultured Flavobacteriaceae bacterium | reverse complement strand
ATGGTACATTTTCTGTTAAATCAATTTCTGGATGCATGGAACAAGTCCAATGTTGTGTTTTGGTTTCACTTTTAGGCGCATCGTTATTTGTATTATTTGAAAATGCAAATTTTCCGATAAGGATTCCTAAAATTAAGATTACTATTGTTGTTATTATTTGTTTTGCTTTCATACTTTAATCTATTTTGTTTTTCATTTTTTAAACTTCAACTTCAATTTTACTCAAGATATTCTATTTTCGATTTTGCGATAAATGCCTTTTTAATTGCTTCAATTTCCATTAATTCTAGTCTTATTTTTTGTAATTGTAATCGTAATATTTTATCATAATCTAGTATTCCTGTTTCGTAGGCTTTTAAATCTACGTTAATTGCTCTTTGAATTTCCGTCTTGTTTTTTTGTGCTGCAACAACGCTTAAGATAGCATTATCGAGTTCTAATTGTGCGTTGTTTAATTCTATTTCTAAATTATTTTTTTGATTTTCTAACGCATCTATTAATATATTTTGTTGTATTTCTAATTGCTTGAATTGTGATTTGTGTTTGCTATTAAAAATAGGGATTCCGATAGAAATATTCGGCATTAGAATATCTTTTCCATTTTGATTTGGGTTAATATTAGAATAACTATCTACTAAAACATAATCTAAACCAACTTTAATTTTCGGTTTTTTATCTATTTTAATTATTTTATTTTCCGATATATAAACAGCATTCATTGCTGTAATTTTCTCCATACTTGGGTGCTTTTGTATTGTCCTTTTTTTAGATAAAATATCTAATACATTTAAACTATCGGTTATGTATAATGGTTCATTATTTCGTTGTAATAACTTATTAAAATTTTTATTTAAAACCTCAATACTATTTATATTCTGAAACATATTACTGTGTAATTCGTTTTTTTGTACTCTAACTCTAAGCACATCACTCATCGTTGCTCTATTATTTGACAATGCCGCTAAAGCCATATTTTCATAAGTTTTTAAAATAAGTTTATTATCTTTTAAAATTTTGTTTATTGCTTGTTGCGCATAAATTTCGTAATAATTTTGTTTTACTTTAAATTCAATTTCTCTTATTGATAATTTAATATCGTATTGTTTGATTTCCGCTAAGGAATTTGCTTTATTTTTTTGTGCATCAAACTCTCCAAACCAAGGTAGTTTTTGACTTGCACCAACTTTAAACAATTGTGAACCAACACGAGTTTCTGGTGTTAATGCAAAAACACCTAAAGATAGATTTGTGTTTTGGTATGTACCAACTTCGTTTACTTTTTCTTTTGCTAATTCGTAATCTGCAGTTTTTACTTTTAGATTGGAATTATTTGTTCTTGCGATACTAATGTACTCTTCAAGACTTTGAGAGAATGTGGTTAGACCTATTAAAATTGTTATTAATGTTATTGTTTTTTTCATACTGTTTGTTTTTTCTCCCTCAGATATTTCCATAATAATCTGCGAAAATCAGCGAAATCTGCGGGAAACTATTTTACTTTTATTTCTTTACTCCAACTATATAAAACTGGCACTACAAAAAGCGTAATTAATGCCACCAACATGCCACCAAAACTTGGTATTGCCATTGGTATCATAATGTCACTTCCACGACCAGTTGAAGTTAATATTGGCAATAGTGCTAAAATTGTAGTTGCCGTTGTCATTAAACAAGGTCTAATTCTTTTTTGTCCTGCCTCAATTACTGATGCTCGTATTTCTTGTTTTGTTTTCGGATTTTTTTTCTTAAATATTTGCGTTAGATAGGTTGCCATTACAACACCATCATCGGTTGCAATACCAAAAAGCGCTATAAACCCAACCCAAACAGCGACACTTAAATGAATTGTTTTTATCTGAAATAGTTCTCTAAAATTAATACCAAATAAATCAATATTTAAAAACCAACTTTGCCCATAAAGCCAAATCATTATAAAACCACCTGAAAATGCTACTAAAATTCCACTAAAAATCATAAGTGAAGTTGTAACGGATTTAAATTGAAAATACAAAATCATAAAAATGATTAACAAAGCTAACGGAACCACAATAGACAATGTTTTTTCTGCTCTAATTTGATTTTCGTAAGTACCAGTAAATGTGAAATTAATTCCTTTTGGTACGATTAATTCTTTTCTATCAATCATACCATTTATTGCTTTTTGCGCTCTTTCAATGACTGAAATTTCCGCTTCATTTTCTAATTTATCAAAAAGCACATAACCGATTAAAAAGGTGTCTTCACTTTTAATCATTTGTGGACCTTGTTCGTATTTAATGGTAACTAATTCTTTTAGTAAAATGGGGTTTCCGTTTTTTGTTGGTATATGAATTTTTTCTAAATCACTCGGACTTGTGCGTAATTCTCTCGGATAACGAACACGAATACCATAACGTTCTCGACCTTCTACGGTTTGTGTGAGCACTTTTCCGCCAATAGCAACCTCTAAAACAGATTGAACAGCATCAACCGACAAACCATATTGTGCAATTTTTTTTCTATCAATATCAATAAGTAAATATGGTTTTCCGATAATTCTATCTGCGAAAACCGCTTCTTTTTTAACACCTTTTATTTGTTTTAGAATTCCCTCTAATTGAATGCCAAATGCTTCAATTTGCTTTAGATTTTGTCCTTTTATTTTAATTCCCATTGGTGCACGCATACCTGTTTGAAGCATTATTAATCGCGTTTCAATAGGTTGTAATTTTGGTGCAGATGTTACGCCAGGCAGTTTAGTAACTCTAACAATTTCGTTCCAAATATCGTTGGTGTTTTTTATTTGTTTTCGCCAGTTTCGGTAGTATTTTCCGTTTTTATCTGGTATTAGGTTTTTGGTTTCTATTTTTGTACCACTTGAAATAAATTTTGAATTTTGAATGTTAGATTTTGAATTATCAGTACTTTCGTCTTTCGCCTTTAATCTTTGATCTTTAAAAACTTCAAATAATCCGTCTTTATTTACTTTAAATTTAAGACGTTTCCCGTTGGTATCTAATTTGTATTCTGGTTTATAGATGATAACATTTTCGTACATAGATAAAGGCGCTGGATCGAGTGCAGATTCAACACGACCTGCTTTTCCTACTACGGTTTTAATTTCGGGAATGGTAGCAACTGCCATATCTAATTGCTGTAAAACACGTTTGTTTTCTGCAATACCAGAATGTGGCATTGATGTTGGCATTAATAAAAACGAACCTTCATTTAAAGATGGCATGAATTCTTTATCGGTGTTTTTCCAAATGGAAATTCCGAAGAAAACAATAACTATCGGCATTAATAAAAATAATAATTTATTTTCTAATGCCCAAGTTAAAATTTGCACATAATATTTTCGGAATAAAGTAAAAACACCTAATAAACCTAAAGATATAATACTTACAAAAAGCAAGTTTGGTAAGATGGTAAAATCGAAACCTAGAGGTCGCCAATAAATACTTAATAAAACAATTATTGCAGCTGCAGAAATTATAATATTAATAAGATTTGCTCTTTTTTCAGATAAAAGTTTAATAAATTTGAAATAATTTGAAATCGCGAAAGCAATTAAAATCATACCAATATAAAAACCTTTGTACATCGCAAAAACCCCAATTAAAACTAAAAGAATATTACGTGCAAAGCTTAATTTTTTCTTTGGTGGTTTAAAACCGAATAGCCATGCGGCAAAAGGCGGAATTAAAAATAATGCAACAATTACCGAAGCAACTAATGCCATTGTTTTAGTTGCTGCTAATGGTCTAAATAGTTTTCCTTCGGCGCCAAGCATCGTAAAAACTGGTATAAAACTTATTATGGTTGTTGCTACTGCTGTTAAAATTGCTCCCGAAACCTCTTTGGTGGCTTTGTAGATTATTTTGTTTATTGGTTTTTCTCGCAAAGTCGCAAAGTCGCCAAGGTCTGACTCTTTGCTTTTCGCTTTTCGCTCTTCATTTTTCACTTTTTCTTCATCTAAATGTCGAATGATATTTTCCGTTAAAATTACGCCTACATCGACCATTGTTCCGATGGCAATCGCAATACCAGACAAAGCAACGATATTTGCATCGACTCCGAATAATTTCATACCTACAAAAACCATAAGTACGGAAACTGGTAATAAACTTGAAATTAATAAAGATGCTCGTAAATTAAAAACCATTAAAATGATTACCAAAATGGTAATTAATATCTCTAAAGTTAACGCTTCGTTTAAAGTATGTAGTGTTTCATTAATGAGTTCGGTTCTGTCATAAAATGGAATAATGGTTAGTTGTGAAGTTCGTCCATCTTTTAATATTTTACTCGGCAAACCAGTACTAATTTCATTAATTTTATTTTTTACATTAGTGATAACTTCCATAGGGTTAGCACCATAGCGAGCAACTACAACGCCACCAACAACTTCAGCACCTTCTTTATCTAAAATACCACGTCTTTCTGCTGGACCAAGTTGTACTTTCGCAACATCTTTTACTAAAATTGGTGTAAGGTTTTTAGAGGTTACAACAGCATTTTCTAAATCTTCTACCGATTTTATATAACCCAAACCACGCACTAAATATTCTGCTTGATTAATTTCTATTGTTTTCGCGCCAATATCTTTATTCGATTTTCTAACAGCATCTACAACTTGAGATAATGAAATTTTATATTCTTTTAAAATATCTGGATCAATATCTACTTGATATTCTTGCACAAAACCACCAATACTGGCAACTTCCGAAACGCCTTTTGAAGACGATAATGCGTATTTTACATAGTAATCTTGAATGCTACGTAATTCGTGTAAATCCCAACCGCCAGTTACGTTACCTTGTTTGTCTCGACCTTCTAAAGTGTACCAAAATATTTGACCTAAACCAGTGGCATCTGGACCTAAACTTGGTTGTACGCCATCGGGTAATAATCCTTTAGGTAAGGAGTTTAATTTTTCTAAAATTCGGCTTCTACTCCAATAAAATTCCACATCTTCTTCTAAAATAATATAGATGGAAGAAAAGCCAAAAGCAGAAGAACTTCTTATGGTTTTTACACCAGGAATACCAAGTAAAGAAGTAGTTAACGGATAAGTAATTTGGTCTTCGATATCTTGAGGCGAACGACCAGACCATTTTGTGAAGACAATTTGTTGGTTTTCGCCAATATCTGGTATAGCATCTACCGCAACTGGGTTTCTGGGTATATTTCCTAAATCCCAATTAAATGGTGCTGTTACAATTCCCCAACCTATAAATAGGAAAAGTAATAGTACTGCGATAAGTTTGTTTTCTATTAGGTATTTGATGCTTTTATTTAGCATTGTTTTTGAGTTTTTCTGTTATTGATATATTTTTTAACCGCAAGGGTCACAAAGAAAAATACGCAAAAATCGCAAGAGTTAGTGCAACAATATCATTACAAACTTTGCGAAAACTTAATGTTCTTTGCGGTTAAATATCAAATACGAAAAACTTGAAAAAGAGATTGTATGTTTTTAAAAACCAAAGGCGGTTTATAAGTTACATACTTTAAAGATGTAGTTTCTTTAAAATTATTTAAATACGTATAAATAAACGTTGTTAAAAATTCTAAAGTTGGTATATTTAATTGAAATTCTTTTGCTTGTTGATTGTTGTCGTTTCCTTGAATAAGTTCAGAAATATCTTTACAACATGGTTCTTTTTGAAAACTTGTTACTTGTTTTGAACTCTTATTTTCACAGGTTTGCATTTCCATACCACAATTATCAGCACTTATAAAAAGTGTCGTATTTGCAACTTCACCACCACAAATATGCTTATTTATAGTAAATGAAAATGAGGATAATAACACTATTAATGCTAAAAAACCAGATGCTATTTTATTTAAAAATTGTTTCACTTCAATACAAATATATAGAAATTTAATAAGTCAATAACTAAAAATTTGTTAAAAAGAAAAACCTATTAAATTATTTTCAAACTTAATAGGTTTTATTAAAAAGATAAAATCCCTCAAAATTATCTCTTCAAGACTAATACAAACCAAATATATACAAATAAAAGGTTTAATTATTCTTTTAATTTAAAAGCGTAAGTTTTTACTTTAAATTCGTTTTTGCTAACTCATTAATTTTTTTATAAACGTTAATTTCACTTCTACAATATATTAAAGTAATACGATGATTTTTAGTCAACGTATTACTATTTTTTGCTATTTATCGGAATTTATTTCTTTAAAAAATCCTTACAAACATCTGTAACAGTTACATCTAAACTTTCAAATTTAAAATCAATTGCTTTTATAATTTTTTCAGAAGTATATTGATAATTACTTAAAGAAGCACTTGCAGAATGTTTAGTTATTAAGGGTGCTTTTCTGGTTAGCAGACTTTTAAACCATTCTAATCGCCAAGCAATATTACTAATTGTTTTTGTCACATTTATTCTTGGTCTTTTTTTACCAAAACTATCCGCAATTTTAAAAAATAGATTTTTAAAGGTACTATTCTCGGAAACTAAGATAAATCGTTCATTAACAACATCACTTTTCATTAACTGTTGCATTGCTTTAACGACATCTTTTACGCCTACAAAACCAGTCACACCTAAAGTATAAAATCTAAATTCGTTATAAAATTTAGTAAACAATTCACCTGGACCATTTTTCCAAAAACCAGCACCTAAAATTACTCCAGGATTTACCATTACAATTGCTAAACCTTCTTGAGATGCGCGCCAAACTTCCATTTCGGCACCATACTTTGTGATGGCATAACCGTAATTATTGGTTTCGGTATTCCAATCATTTGTTTCGTCTATTATTTTTCCGTTGGTGTTTTTTTCGATGGTAGCAATAGAACTTACGTAACAAAATTTCTTTACTTTATTACTTAAAGATAAGTTAACCATATTGGCTGTACCTTCAATATTTATTTTTCGCATTGCGTGATAATCCTTTTTATTAAAGGAAACTAATGCAGCACAATGATACACATATTCAATTTTTTCAAAAGCAATTTCTAATGCAGGTAAGTCATTAATGTCTGCAATGATCCATTTTATTTTTTGAAATTGTTTTTCAAAATCAATAGTATAATAACTAAATACTCGTTTAACTGCTTTTAAATTACTAGTTTTTCGATGTATCGCTACAACTTTTTCTTCCGTTAAGGTAAGTCTATATAGTAAATGAGAACCAACTAAACCTGTGCCGCCTGTGACTAAAATCATGTTGCTAAAGTAATAATTTTTTCTCTTTTCTCTTCTCTAAATTCTCTTCTCTTTATATATCTTTGTCGTTCATTAAATATTAAACTGAAAATGAAAAATTTTGTAGAAGAATTACAATGGCGTGGAATGTTACACGATATTATGCCAGGAACCGAAGAACAACTTTTAAAAGAAGTGACTTCGGCATATATCGGTTTTGATCCAACGGCAGATTCGCTACATATTGGTAGTTTGGTGCAGATTATTTTGTTAATGCATTTTCAGAAATGCGGTCATAAACCAATTGCTTTGGTTGGTGGCGCAACTGGTATGATTGGTGATCCTTCAGGGAAATCAGACGAGCGTAATTTACTGAATGAAGAAACTCTTCAAAAAAATATTAACGGAATTAAATCACAATTAGAGCGTTTTATCGATTTTAAATCGGATGTTAAAAATAAAGCGACTTTAGTAAATAATTACGATTGGATGAAAGATTTTTCGTTTTTAGATTTTGCTCGTGATATTGGTAAACATATCACTGTAAATTACATGATGGCGAAAGAATCGGTTAAAAAAAGATTAAGTGCTGAGTCAACAACTGGCATGAGTTTTACGGAATTTACATATCAATTAGTGCAAGGTTATGATTTTTTACATTTATACAAAGAAAACAATTGTAAGTTACAAATTGGTGGTTCAGATCAATGGGGAAATATTACAACTGGTACCGAATTGGTACGTAGAATTGCTAAAGGAAAAGCGTTTGCATTAACTATAAAATTAATAACTAAAGCAGACGGAACAAAATTTGGGAAGTCCGAAGGCGGAAATATTTGGTTAGATTCTAAAAGAACTTCACCTTATAAATTTTACCAATTTTGGTTTAATTCTAGTGATACTGATGCGGAAAATTATATTAAAATATTCACTTTTTTATCAAAGGAAGAAATTGATAATTTAATAAAAGAACATAAAGAAACACCTCATTTACGCTTATTACAAAAGAAAATAGGCGAAGAGGTTACCATAATGACACACGGAAAAGATGCTTATGAAAATGCTTTAAAAGCATCTAATATTCTTTTCGGAAAATCTACTGCAAGCGATTTAAAATCATTAGACGAACAAACATTTTTAGATGTTTTTGTAGGTGTTCCACAAGCAGAAATTTCAAAAGTAGATTTAGATAATGGTATTGAAATTATTACTGCTTTAAACGAAAAATCAGGATTTTTAAAATCGAATGGCGAAGCAAGACGTGCTTTAAAAGAAAATTCTATTTCTGTAAATAAAGAGAAAATTAAGGACGATTATAAGTTGTCTGACAATGATTTAATTGCTGATAAATTTATTTTATTGCAACGTGGAAAGAAAAATTATTTTTTATTGAAGGTTGTTTCTTAGAAAGAGGTTCTATGTTGTTTATAGTGGGTATTATTTTAAATTCCAAAAATCAAGTTCCAAATTCCAAATAAAAAACAAAAATCAATTTTTCAAAAATCAAACATTAAATTTGTTTATTATTATTACTAATTTTTGATATAATGTAAGATTTTGTTTGTATTTTGATATTTAGATGTTGGGGTTTATTTGGAATTGGGAACTTGATTTTTGGTTTTTTTATATTTCATCAATATTAAAAACATAATACTACCCACTATAAACGACCTAGAGCCTAGAAAGAAATCTGTTTTATGTGAAAGTTTAGATATAAAAGATTACTCAATTTATTTTTTTGCAGGAAATTAATTACATTCTTCAAAAGCCTTTACTTTACAAGGGGTTTTTACTTTTTTATGAATTTCAGTAATAGCAGTTTTCTTATCATGAAAAAAGATATCTTGTCCCATTTTGTTTAAAAAACCACCTTTTCTCAATACATCTTGACTAATTATTTTTAAACCTGTAATGTAAATTCCGCCTCTGTTTTTTTGCCATTTTATTACTTCGTGCGTTAACCACTCAGCAGCACCAAGATCTATAAAATTAATACCATCGGCAACAATTAGTACATGCTGTGCTTTGTTTTGTTCGTAACCATTACTAAAAAAATCTGAAATTTTTTCGATAGAACCAAAATATAAAGAACCATCAATTCTAACAATTTTTAAACTACTACATTCTATAGAATCTTTATCTCTTATTTTATTAATTAATCGTTTTTGATTATCTAAAGCTAAAGTAGCAATATTTGGTTTTGAAGTTCTTTCCATATAGAAAAAGAAAGAAGCAAAAATACCTGCCAACAAAGCAAATTCTAAATCGAAAAATAAAGTTCCTCCTAAAGTGATTACTAAAACAATTAATTCTTTTCCGCTACTTTTCCAAACTTGTTTTATGTGATGAAAATCAATTAAGTTATAACCTACTAAAAGTATAATTCCGCCCATTGCTGCTTTTGGTAAATAGGAAGCATATTGTGCGAAAAACAACAAAACTATCATTAAAAATAAGGAAGCAAAGATACCAGACATTGGTGTTTTTGCTCCTGCTTGATGATTTACACCAGATCGTGTAAACGAACCAGAACCAGCATAACTAGAAAAGAAACTTGCAATTAAATTTGACAAACCTTGACCTATAAATTCTTGATTCCCATCAATTTTTTGATGTGTAGAAAGTGCTATGGATCTACCAATTGCTACTGCTTCAATTAAACCTAATAATGCTAAAACCATTGCTCCAGAACTAAGTCTCTGTACATTTTCAAACGTTAAATCTGGCATTCTAAATGGTGGTAAGTTTGATGGTATATGACCAACTGTTTCTATTCCATTTGCATCGCCACCAAAAGCGATTGCTAAAAAACCACCTAAAACCATAGCAATTAACATATAATATCGCGATAACGGTTTAATCAATAATTTAATAATTAATGCGATAGCTAAAGTACCTATTGCAACGCCAAAAACATACCAATTTGTTTCAGAAATATTTTTACCTATATATGTTACAATTTCTAAAATGGTACTTCCTTGCGGTACTTTTATACCAAAAACGTGTTTTAATTGTTTAAATGCAATTAATATTCCTGCACCAGCGGTAAAACCAATGATGACTGAATGTGAAACGAAATTAACCAATTTTCCCATGCGCAATAAACCCATGGCAAATTGAAAAAGTCCTGCTAAAAAGGTTAAAACTAATGCCATAGAAACAAAAACTTCTAAACCAGATTCGGTTTCGGGATTTAAACCTAACTTTATTAAAGTTGCATAAACCACAATCGAAATTGCAGTTGTTGGCCCAGAAATTAAATGATAAGATGAACCAAATAATGCAGCAATTATTGGTGTTATCATTGCGGTATAAAAACCATAAATTGGCGGTAAACCAGCAATCATTGCAAAAGCAACTGCTTGTGGAATTACGATTATTGTACCAGTAATACCTGCAATTAAATCATCTTTTAATGATTTTTTTGCAAGTGGTAACCAATTTAAAAATGGGAATATTTTATTCATTTATTATGTTTTTACTCGCACCGTGATTTTAAGTCACGGTGTGAGTGATTTTAGTTAGTGAGGGTTTCACTCTAAGTGAAACCCTCACTTTACTTTTTGTTTAATTCTAAATCTGCAACAACCAATCTTAATTCTGGATAAGTAAATTCATCATCTAATTTATTTTTTAAATCTGTAAGACCTTCAAACTTTGTTTTTTGAATTATTTTTTTAAGTTCGTTATACTTTTTTACAGGCATTATATCGGCTATTTTTATTTCTCCAGTCGGAATAAAATGTATTAAGTGACTTTCTATAGTTGATTCTACCAATTCTCTTTCTTTTGCTATTTCTTTAATAGATTTTCCGCTTTTAAATAAATTTAAAGAATGTTGTTTGGTAGGAACTTCTTTTGGTTTTGTGTCGTTGCTAATAGGTTTATCTACATAAACAACTTCTTTTGGTGAAGTTTCGTTTTCCGAAATGTATTTATTGATGATTGCTAATATTTTTTTACCATGTTTTTCTACTCTAATTTTTCCCATGCCAGAAATTTTAATTAATTCTTTTGGTGTAGATGGAAAATAAGCACAGAGTTCAAATAACGTAATTTGTGTGAAAACCTGAAATGGCGGACAACTCATTTCATTAGACAACTCTTTTCTTAAACTTCTTAATTGCTCAAATAAAACAGGATGTTCTGTATCTACTACTTCGGCTCTTTTCTTACCTTTCGGTTTTGAAGAAGTATCTGATATTTCCGATTTTTCAAGAACTGCTTTTGCTCGTAATTCTAAATATTTAGATGTTGAAAAACCTTTAGATAAACCCCAAAGGCAAGTTAGCTTTGTAGTTAATAAATCATCAAAACTATCTAATTGTTTGGTAAAATCTTTTTTTACTGCTTGGTTTTCGGTTGAAAAAGTAATGTCATCAAAAGGTTTTTTAATTTGTTCTAAAGTATGTTCAATAAAATAATGGATTCCTTTATGGATACGTTCTTGTACGTTTTTATCTTCTTCAGGATTTTCAACTTCAAGACTTAAATTAACTAACTGATTTTTAAACGAAGTCGCCACTTGCATTAATTTTACAATTCCGTTGTCTTTTATCTGATTTAATGGGTCGATGATATTTCCTCTAAAACTAGTTTTATTTTCGTAATAAATTTTGATTAATCGTTGTATAGGATATAAAAATGCTTGGTAACTAAACAAATCATCCATTAAATTTAACTGATATTTTTTTTGAGAATTACTTAAATCTTTTATGGTTGGTAAATTCTCTTCTACTTCATTGGTAAAAGCAACTACTTTGGTATCGTTTATTATGGCATTACTTGTGATTTTAGTTTTAAGTATAATGCCTTCCAAAGTTTTACATCTACTTAATGCAACGTAGGTTTGACCGTGAGCAAACGATGCTTCGGCATCTATAATTGCTTTTTCAAAAGTTAAACCTTGACTTTTATGAATGGTAATTGCCCAAGCTAATCGCAACGGAATTTGAGTAAACGAACCTGCTATTTCTTCCTTAATTTCTTTGGTTTCGTTATTTATAGCATAAACTACGTTTTCCCAAATTTCTGGAGTTGTCTCAATTATCTCATCATCGTCTTTACATTTTACATAAACCTTATCTTTTTCTAATAGTGTAATTGTTCCTATTTTACCGTTATAATATCGTTTTTCTAAATTGCTGTCGTTTTTAATAAACATAACTTGTGCACCAATTTTTAATTCTAATTTATCTTTTGTCGGATAAGCATGTTCATTAAATTTACCTTTTACCTTTGCGGAATAATAATGTTTATTTAATGAAATTTTATTTAATTCTGCTTCATTAATTGTGTTTGCTCTGTTATTATGCGTTGTTAACGTAATGTAACCGTCGTCTTTATTTGGTGTGAATTTTGGTTGAAATCGTTCGTTTAATGTTGTAGCAGATTCTTCGGATAATTCATCATTTCTTACTTCATTTAGTATTTTAATAAAATTTTCATCCGCTTGACGGTAAATATGTTTTAATTCAATACTAATGGCATTTGATTTTTGAAAAGCATGACTGCTAAAAAAATACATCGTTTTATAATGGGCACTTAACATTTGCCATTCGTATGGTTTTACAACTGGCGCCAATTGTTGTAAATCACCAATCATAAGTACTTGAACACCTCCAAAAACTTTATTTCTGTTTTTATAACGTCTTAAAACTTGGTCGATGCCGTCTAATAAATCGGCTCTAACCATAGAAATTTCATCAATAATTAATAAATCTAAAGATCTAATAATGTCAATTTTTACTTTTCCGAATCTAAATTTAGATTTTTTTGCCTGTACTCCAGGAATAATAGGACCAAAAGGCATCTGAAAAAACGAATGAATCGTTACTCCTTTTGCATTAATTGCGGCAACTCCTGTTGGCGCTACAACTACTAAGCGTTTGTTAGATTCGGTTTTTATTTTATGCAAAAAAGTGGTTTTACCAGTACCTGCTTTTCCTGTTAAAAAAATATTTCTATCGGTTTTTTCTACGAAGTTTTGTGCTAGTTCTAGTTCTGGGTTTTTTGGAGTCAGGGTTTCACTCAAAGTGAAGCCCTGACTTTTTAAGGAATCACTATTTGAAAAATCAACATATTCCAAAGCAACTGTTTTGTTAGTTAATTTATTATTTCGTAAACCTGCATAATCTTTAGCAGAAGAAAATTCGTAATCAATATCATTTTTAACCATCCCTGCTTTTACAGGGTTTTGATGAATATAATCAAAACAAATTTGCGGGTATTGTTTTTCACTTTGAATAGTCAAGGTTTCACTCCAAGTGAAACCCTGACTTAAATCTGGACAATTAATACATTCTGCTTTAGTTTCTTTTCTAAATAAAGAACCTGACATGTTTTCTTGTTTATTAATTGCTCTAGTATAAGATCTAAGTATTATACCTATAGAATCATTTATTGATGTTTTACTCACACCGTGACTTTGAGTCACGGTGTGAGTTTCTTCTTGTGATAATTCTTCTTCCTTAACCAAAACCATTAAATGAAAATGATTTGGCATTAAACACCAAGCAATAATGTCTGCATAAGGCGAAAGATGTGTTTTTAGTTTTTCTAAAAAATAGATATAATTTTCTTGTTTAAAGAAAATTTTTCTTTGGTTATTACCTTGATTGTAGATGTGATATAAATAACCTTTTTCTAATTGCATTTTGATATTTTACAACTTACACCGTGACTTTGAGTCACGGTGTAAGTAAATTTTAAAGTTTTACAAAAATAGTTATTTTATCTTTAAATAGTCAGGGTTTCACTTGGAGTGAAACCCTGACTTTACTATTTTTTTTTATCTTCATCCGTTATATAATAACAACCGCCTTCAGTCTTATCTGGTGTAAAGGCACGTTTAAACCAAAGTGGTCTTCGCTCGCCGTTTGGTCCTGGCGCTGGTCTTGTCATTGCTAACCATTCTTTAAATATTTCGTGAGATTTATTGGTGTCAACTGCAATATCTCCATATTTTTCGTGTGCTGCTGGTTTTTCAATTCTAACTCGTTGATGCCAACAATGCATTCCACTGATTGGATCTGGATGAACTGCGTGTGTTATATTTTGATGAACGCCACCATCTTTCCAGAAGATTCTTTTTGAATCTTTATCTGATGATTCAAAAGGTTTAATACCAGAAAGCGTACTCATTTTCCAAACACCATTTCCATCATTTGAAATATCTACGGTATTAACTGCCCAACGATTTCCATCTTGATCTTGTGGTTTTTTCCATCTACCAATATGATGCGAACAAGCCACAACACCAGGTTTCATAGATTGTGTAACCCAAACTTTATCGATAAAAAAGCCAATATCGGTATTCATTTTAACTAAATCGCCTGTTTTAAAACCCCATTTTGCTGCATCTTCTGGATGCATCCATAT
>CAYQTF010000059.1:0-14778 GCA_964420345.1 uncultured Flavobacteriaceae bacterium | reverse complement strand
TAATAAATTGAATTTTGAAATTGCTGCTAAAAATGCTGCTTTAGAATTACAAACGGAAATGGCTGCTATTATTTTAGAAAGGTTTTAGTATTCGGAAATCAACATAACTTACCTGTATTGTGTAATTGCGTTTTCCGATTTGTATATGAAGCGTTGGGCATTTGAAAGAACTTCATTTTCGGTTTATTACTTACTTTGTTTATATGCACTAACTTTGATTTAATCACTTATTGCCCAATGATTTTTATTCTTTATTGTTCACAGACTATGCTAATTCAACGTTCTGATTTTCAAATTCCACATTGAAATGAATTTTTGCATTTAATGCTCTAAAAACTTTCAATATGGTTTCAAATCTTGCATCATTTAAATTATTCTCAATTTTTGATATTTGTGCTTTTTTCACACCGACTAATTTCCCTAACTGCTCTTGTGTAAGTTTTCTTTCTTTACGTGCTTTTTTAATAGTTCCACCTATTATGTCAAGCCTTAATTCGTTTTCAAATTCATCTCTTTTTTGAGTTCCTAATTTCCCAACATGTTTGTCAATTAATGTGTCTAAACTTGTAGTTTTCATAATTTTATTTTTTTAGTTCGCCAAAATACTGTGTTCTTAAATTTTCCGCTTTGCTAATTTCCTTTTTCGGTGTTTTTTGTGTTTTCTTTTCAATTCCGTGTGTTGATATTACAAGAGTAGCTTTTTTGTCCGTTTTATCCCAAAAAGCAAACAGTCTATATTGAGTTCGTTTATATAAAGTTCTAAATTCCCATATATCATCATTCAGTTTTTTGAAAAGAGTATTATCATTACTAATTTGAGATTTTTTTAAGTTATAATAAATCTTATCTCTTGCTTTTTCATCTAAACTATTTAGAAAATCAACAGCATCTTTTAATAATTCAATCCTATATCTCGGTTTCACTGATTATTCCTTTTTGCAAATATACAAAAGTTTCCTAAGTAAGAAACAAATATTATTCCATTTTATTGTTTTGGGTTAGATTTTTCAGGTTCAGAATTTCTGTTTTAGGTTTGTGTACAACGTTTATATATAAAATCGTTTCAATGTTTTATATATAAACGGCAAACTAAGTTAGTGAAAATAATTAACAAAATCAAGTTACAAATAAAAAAGCCATAGCAAATTAAATACTATGGCTTTTCTAAATGCTATTAATTTTATTTATAAACTTCTTTTACAAATTTATCAAAAGTGATTTTTTTCTCTTTTAACTTAACGTTTTCTTTATAGAAAGTTAATAATTTCTGACTTACTAATTGGTCTTGCAAACGTTTTGCCTCTTCTTGATTAGACAAAACACGTTGCGCAATATCATTTAATTCTTCTTCTGACGGGTTCATATTTCCATACTGTGCCATTTGGCCTTTTATAAACTCTTTTGCGTAGTTGTTTAACTCGTCAAAAGTTACTTGTAAATTATTCTCTTTCGCTATCTTACCTTCAATTAATTGGTAACGCAAACCTTTTTCTGCCTCAGCATATTGCTCTTTTGCTTTTGTTGGTGTTAATGGATTTTCACCAGTTTTAGTCATCCATTTTTGTAGGAATTCTGCTGGCAAATCAAATTTTGTGTTTGCAATTAAACTTTCGGTTACAGCGTTTAATAATTGTTGATCTGCTTGTTGTTCGAATTGTTTTTCTGCATCTTCGTTTAGTTTTGCTAGCATGTCTTTTTTAGACTTCACTTCGTCTTTATCAAACATTTTATCGAATAATTCTTGGTTTAATTCTGCTAATTCAGTTTCGGTAATATCATTAATAGTAAATGCTACTTTTATGTCTAAACCATGTGCCTCTTCATGAGAAACACCTAAGATGTTTTGCATAAAATGATCGTCTTTAAATAATTTTTTGGTATCTAATTCTACTAAGTCACCCACTTTTTTGCCTAATAATGCTTTTTGTTGTGACTTGCCTTTTATTTTTTCGAATTTAAACGTAGATTTTTTATCTATTGCTTTTTCTTCGTTTGTAAAAGTACCAGTAACGTTAGATTTTTTTGCAATAGTATCAACCGCTTTCATCTTGCCATAACGTTCTTGAATGTTAACTACTTGCTCTTCTAACATTTTTTTGTCGGCAGTAATTTTATAATGTGTGACTGCTTTTTTCTGTAAATCAATTTTAAATTCAGGTGCCAAACCTAACTCGAATTCAAAAGTAAAATCTTTAGAATCCCAAGAAAAACTATCATTATATTTTGGTAACGGATTACCTAAAATATCTAATTTCTCTTCGGTTAAATATTTATTTAAAGCGTCTTGTAATAACTTATTGATTTCATCAACCATTACCGATTTACTATATTGCTTTTTAATCATTCCCATAGGCACTTGCCCTTTTCTAAAACCAGGAATGTTAGATTTTTTACGGTAATCTTGTAAAATAGTTTCGACTTTTTCTTTGTAATCTTTTTCAGCAACATCAATTTTGATTATTGCATTTAACTTGTCGATGTTTTCTTTAGTAATATTCATTTTTTATACTTTTGCGAGTGCAAAAATAACCTTTTTTATGAATGCCACAATACTTTTTGTCCATATATTGCATTACATTAACTACATAACATTTTTAGTGCTAATTGAATAATTCAAATAAAAACTATTTATGAAAAACATAAAATTATTATTTCTAAGTTTATTTATCATCAACTATTTTTTCTCCTGTTCTAGCGATGATAATAATACAACCGAAAATTTAGATGCCACTAAAATTTATGAAGAATTAAATGTTTCGTATGGTGATGATGAAAATCAAACATTCGATATTTATTTACCTGCAAACCGAACATTAGAAACCAAATTTATTGTTCTAATTCATGGTGGAAGTTGGATTCAAGGTGACAAAGATAATATGAACACATTTGTTGATTTAATTCAAAATGACTTTGATAATCTTGGTATTATTAATATAAACTACCGATTGGCAAGTCAAGAAAATCGACCTTTTCCGATGCAGACTGATGATATTACAACGATAATTAACTTATTAAAAGAAAAACAAGAGTTCTATACTATTGATGATGAGTTTGGTTTTATTGGCGCAAGTGCCGGAGCACAATTGTCTATGTTATGGTCTTATAGTTTAGACAGTAATAGTAAAACTAAAATGGTTTGTAGTATTGTTGGACCAACTAATTTTACCGATCCGTCTTATGATGCAGCCGAATTTACGATAATAAATGCAGTTTTCACGCTTCTTTTTGGTGATCCAACCGATGCTTATTTAGAAAGTGTTAGTCCGTTTCATGTGGTTACAACCGATGCGCCACCAACCATTTTATTTTATGGCGATCAAGATGAATTAGTGCCAGTTTCTCAAGGTGTTGAACTGAAAGTAAAATTAGATGCTCTAAACATTACAAATAACTTTACACTTTATGAAGGTCAAGGCCATGGTTGGGAAGGCGAAGATGCAATAGATACTGCAAATCAAATAAGTGCTTTTATTGGTACGCATATGTTTAATTAGGTTTGTTGGTCTCAAATAAAGTTAAAACTATATACTTTATTAAATCTCGCATTAGTTTCTGAAAATTTTTAGACACGAATTACACTAATTTTCACGAGTTCATTACTCCGAAAATTTCACGAAGCTAACTTTCAGTCTGCCAAAAACTATGTTGGTTAAAAGTAGTTTACTTTTCCTCTTTTAAAAAAGAATATAAAACCGATTGAAAAAAAGATAGCAAAACACTAAATACTATTGCTGTAAACCAACCATTTACTTCAAAACCTGTTACCAAATAACCTGCTAACTGTATAATAATTGCGTTTATTACAAATAGAAATAATCCCAATGTTATTATGGTTATCGGTATTGTAAAAACTACTAATATGGGTTTTACAAAAACTCGCAATATTCCTAATACAATTGCCACAACAACTGCCGTTGTATAATTTGCTACGGAAATACCTGACAATAAATTGGCTAAAACGATAACTGCTATTGCGGTTAATAAAATTCTTAAAATTGTTTTCATGTTTTTTATTTTAACACAATGCTAAAATTATACCAAATGTGTTTTTATGCTATTTTGACAGTTGGTCTTAAAACATAGTTTACCTGTATTGTAGAATTTTATTGAACATTACTATAAGGATAGTAGCGGGTTTCAAGGCAAGAACCTTCAATATAGCACTAAACTTTGTACAAAAATACAACCTTTGAATTTAGCACTAAAACCGCTATTATTTTTGTAAATTTTGTTGGCAGTACACTCTTGTTCAATCGTGTTTAGGTACAGGTAATTCAAAGTATTCATTCCTTGTTTTATCCAACATATCCGATACTTTGTTTTGATTTTCTTTTGTTGATTTTAAGTCAATATATTTTCCAATTATATTTCTATGTCTGTAAACGATTATTGTATTTTCTACTTTCGGATTTATCTTATTTAAGTGGACTTCTGATTGAGTGTCCGAAAATGAGGGAACAAAAGTTAAAGCGATGTTTTTTAAATTCAATTCTATTCCAAGCTGCTCTAATTCTTTTTGCCGATTTAATTTGTTGTAACCTTTATCATTTCCATAAACAAAATAGGCTTTTAAATATTTTTTTCGTTTAACGCTTTCTTGCTCTAAAAATGTTAACCATTCTTTTATTTCAATCCAGTCTGGATTGTTGCCCACAAAATAGAGAATTCCGTGATAACGTCCATATTTGCATACAGGACAAGTTCTTTTTCCTTTATCTGCTCCCCAAGCGTGAAATGGTGTAAAAGAAGGGTTTTCTTCTCCAATTTCTCGACCAGATTTAATTCTGTTATTTGTAGTTGTCGGATAGTTTGGAATATTTAGTCCTAAAATTATATTGTGCTCTGCAATTTGCATTTCTTTAGCAATCAATAGTCTCAATATTCCACTTCCTCCACGATTTTTAAATTTTTCCTTTTTTTCGTTGGTTAAAAATTTATCTTCACCAAAAACAAGTTTGTCGGTATAATATTCATCATCTATATTTGACTCTTTAATTGATAAGTGAATGTGTTTGAGAAAGTCTGTATTTGGATATCGTCCTGGTTTAATTGTATAGATTGAATAACTGCCATTTTCATCAGACTTAACCCAACCTCGAACGTGCCCGTGTTTTCCTGCTTTTTCATTAAACCCTTTTCCTTTCGAATAATAACCATTACTATCCGTTTGCCAATAATATACTATTACATTTGGTGCAGGTGTAATTCCATCTAATTTTAGCACTTTTCCAGTTACTAGCAACCTTTGTCCTTTTTCGTTCCAAGCCGAACTTGTGTCAACTGACTGAATATTTTTTGGCATTCCAACATACATTAATTCGCAACCATCACAGCCACCACCAACAATTTTACTATTGTTATTTCTCGTAGGTATTTCCTCTTTCTTTGTTTGACCATTACAACTTGTTAATGATAGTAGAAATAGAAAAATTAGCCCAATATTTAGTGTTTTTTTCATTTTTTTTAAATTTTAGTGAACAGCAAAAGTCCAATAAATATTATGTACGGAAAAGATAAATACTTGCAATTTGACTAACTGGAGTAGTTTAATAACTTAGTGGTTTAACAATTCTTCCCAATTTTGGCGATAATGTCTGCTGAATCTAACAGATTGACCATTAGTTAAAATACCATCGTAATCACCATTTTTTCGTGATTTTAATTCGGTTATGTGATTTTTATTAATAATTACTGAACGATGAATTCTAAGAAAGATTTGAGAATCCAAAATGTTTTCAAGTTTTTTTAAACTTTCATCGTGTAAAATTTTTTGATTTACTGAATGAATCATCGTATATGGTCTGTCAGTTTTGATGAATAGAATTGTAGAAATAACAATTTTTTTTCTTCGAGTCCCATTCTTTACGGTTATGGTTTTGTTGATGTTTAGGGTTTGAGTAGGTTTTTCACTTTTAAGGTACTGAAAAACAATGGGACTAAATAGATATACAATAATTGTTATATGTAACTGGTTTGAAAATGCATTTTTGAGTATTGTCGAAAAATAGTGTGGTTGAGAATAGATAAGGTTACTTCCTAAAATAAAAATTGAAGTAAAAATAAATATATGAAGTAAACTAAATATAACACCTGTACTTAAAGCGTAAAGCATTTTATTAGTTAGTGATTTTAAGTGCACTTTATTGTAAAAATAATGGGCAGTTTTTATAAATGGAATAAATAAAAGCCAATAAATATTATATAGCATTGTATCTGTCCAATAAAAACCCGTAGATTTAGTCTTAGAGAAAATGTAGTCTTGAAAAATAGCCAAACCATATATTACAACACAAAACACAACTAATATTCCAAAATTTAGATTTAGAAATTTATTATTTATTGTATTTCGTTCTTGTGTTTTCTTCATTTTCTGAGTTACTGCCAACACCGAAATATAAAATCGTTTTCAATGTTTTATGTTTTGGTGTTCCGTAAAGTTAGTCAAAATTATTATCAAAATCAATTATTGTTAATACCGTTTAAAAAACCAACCACAAAATTATAAAAATCTACAGGATTCTCAGCATGCAACCAATGACCCGCATTTTTAACTGTTTTAATAATTGCTTTTGGGAAATGTGCAGAAATTAACGCTTCATCATTTTCTGAAATATAGTCTGAATTTCCACCTTTTAAAAATAATACTTCACCGTTAAAGTTGGCGAAACTTGTTAATGCGTCGCCAATAATTTCATTATTATCGGTAAGACTTTTTAAATTAAATCTAAAAGCGAGTTCGCCTTTGTTTTTCCAATAGACATTTTTTAATAAAAATTGTCGAATGCCATTTTCATCAATATGTTTTTTTAAAACCGTTTCGACTTCTCTTCTGGTTTTTTGAATGTTAAAATCAACTTCTGCTAATGCTTTTAAGATAAACTCATGATGCGGCGAATAATATCTTGGCGAAATATCTACAACAATCATTTTATTAACCATTTCTGGATAGGTTACCGCAAATAACATTACGGATTTTCCGCCCATAGAATGCCCTAATAAATTCACTTTTTCTAATTGATGGTGTTTTATATAAAAATGCAAATCTTCTAGCATTAATTCGTATGAAAAATCATCGTGATGAAAACTGCGACCATGATTTCGCTGATCTATTAAATGGACTTCAAAATTCTCGGCAAATTTATTTGCAAGCGATTTCCAATTGTCGCCCATACCAAAATAACCGTGTAAGATTAATAAAGGTTCGCCTTGACCTAATATTTTTGAGTGTAATAGCATTTTTAAGTTTTAAATTTTAAATTTTTCATTTTCATTTTCATTTTCAACTTCAACTTCAATTTCACTTTTCTTTCAGTAAATTAATACTAACCGTTGCATAATCTTTATTAGGAAATTTCCTAAAATATTTTTCGTCTGGATACAATCCTACTTCTTCGCTAACTTTGTGTAAGGTATCAATTTCTACAATATATTGATCTGAAAAACCATGTGTTGCATCATAAGCGGTAACGGCAGTTTTGCCAATAGATTGCGCTGCTAAATTAGATGGAATTGTATGTAACTCAATAATTAATAAGCCGAATTTTTTCACAAAAGGCGTCCACTTTTTTAAATGATTTAATAAATTATCTTCCACTAAATTGTTTGTAATTCTTTTCCCTCGATAAGCGAAAGCACCTTTTGAAGTACTAATTCTATCTTTGGTAATTAATTTTGGTTCTTCCCAAATACGGTTATGATCTAAAAAGGTTCTAACGTTTAATAATTCTTTTAAATCGATATCGTAATTATCTTTTAAATCTTTTGCTAATAATGCCGGTTTGCCAATATCACCCCAAATTACTTTCGCCCAAATATCTGCTTTAATAAGGTTTCCTCTGGTTACTTTTAGTGCCGTTTGATTATAATCAACACCAACTAAACATAGTGGATGCTCGTCTAACATTGTGCCACGCAATGTTTGCCGATCAATAACATTAAAAATATGCTGTAAAAATGCGCCATTACCACAACCCATATCTAAAATACCTTTTGGTTGCTCGTTAATTGGTTTATTAAAAAGTTCGATAATAATACTGTCTATTACTTTAAAATAAGTTGCGTGTGCGCCGCCACTTCCCCAAACATTCATTTCTCTATCTACATGAATTTCGTCTTCATTATCTAGTATGTTTCTTAAAACGCTAGCATTACCAAAAACTAATTCATCAATATTACTAAAAGTAGGGAAGTAGGAAACAGTTACACCATAAGCTGCTGCTCTTTTTGCAAAAAACAAACCTTTATCGGTAAATTGAAATGTGCCATTTTTTTCTGTAAACCAACCAATATGAGTGAAAAAATGCAATATCTGTATAAATTTTTCTGGATGTCGATGAAATTCTTCTGGTCGAAAAGAAGTTTCCATAAAATATTTATGAAACATACCAGACATACCTAATCTAACTATGGTTGGCGCTACTAAATAGCCTTCAATATGTGCTAGGATGTTTTTTTGAATGCTATTAATTTCCTCATCTTCAGAAAATGTAATACCATAATTATCTTTAAATTTAATAAAAATGGAATTCCATACTTGAAAGGGTTCAAATTCGAAGTTTTTTAAATCGTATTTAGCCGAAACCTTTAAAAAGGTAACAACATCTTGGTATAACGGAATCATTGGTAATATAATTTCTCCTTTTTTTGTAAGAGAATATGAAATTTTTTCAGAATTAATATTCTGTATTAAAACACCTTGTGAACTTAAAATACGAAGTGCTACATTTAAATAACCTTCGTTTGCATTAAATTTTTTGGTTAAGTCTTCTAAAAGTTGTGTTTTGTTTTCTAAAAATGATTTCAAAACACCTTTATTATCTAATGAAACAATAACTGGTGCTAATGCTAAACCATCTAGATGTTTAAAAATAGTACTGCGCAATTCTTTTTTATTTATCATTTTAACTAAGTTAAGAGTGCTAAATTTAATAAAAAAATACGGTTTTAATTAATTGTAACATTTATTTTATCGTTTTTCAAATCCTTCCAACGTTAATATCCTTTTTAATATTAACGTTGGAAGGATTTAAACTATCGATATAAAAGTGATTAATTAAAATACTACTTCAGAATTATATAAGTAATAAACGCAGCAACATACGCTAAAACAGACATGCCAACTAATTGATAAATTGGCCATTTCCAAGAATTGGTTTCTCGTTTTACAATAGCAAGCGTTCCCATACATTGCATGGCAAATGCGTAAAAAATAAGTAAAGACGAACCTGTTGCTAACGTATATGCTTTTTCGCCTGTATTTCTGTTTATTTCTCTACTCATTCGCTCTTGTAATGGTACATTTTCTTCGCCGTCATCTTCTACACTATAGATAGTTGCCATTGTGCCAACAAAGACTTCTCTTGCAGCGAATGATGCTAAGAGTCCTATTCCCATTTTCCAATCATAACCTAAAGGTGCTACAACTGGTTCTATAATTTTCCCTAAAGTGCCTAAATAAGAATGCTCGGATTGATAACTTGCAATTTTTACATTTATTTCTTTTTCCGATAATGATGTACTAACTTCATTTTTAACAATTTCTTCGGCATTTTTGAATTTATTGCCACCATTAGTTTGTAAAAACCAAATTACAATGGAAATTGCTAAAATAATTTTACCTGCACCAATCACAAATGCTTTTGTTTTTTCTAAAACTGTTATTACTATATTCTTAACGGAAGGTATTTTATAATCAGGTAATTCGATTACAAAATAATTTTTAGTTTTTGTTTTAAGTGTTTTATGTAAAATATAACCAGAAGTTAAAGCAGCTATAAAACCTAATGCGTATAAACCTAAAAGGGTTAGACCTTGTAAATTAAACATTCCGTAACCTTTCTTTGGTATTACTAAGGCAATTAAAATGGCATAAACTGGTAATCTGGCACTGCAAGTTGTAAATGGTGTTACTAAAATGGTTATAAGTCGTTCTTTTTTGTTGCCAATATTCCTGGCGGACATTATCGCAGGTATCGCACATGCAACTCCCGAAACTAAAGGGATTATACTTTTGCCACTCATACCAAAACGACGCATAATTTTATCCATTAAAAAAACGGCGCGACTCATATAACCTGTTTCTTCCAAAACTGCTACAAATAAAAACAGAATAACTATTTGTGGTATAAATATGATAACGCCACTAATACCTGCTATAATTCCGTCAACTAATAAGTCGGTTAATTTGCCTTCTGGCAGTTGGTTTCTTGTAAAATCAGCTAGTTTTGCGAATGTAGAATCAATCCAATTCATTGGCGCTTCGGACCAAGCAAATACCGATTGAAACATTAGTAATAATAAACTTGCAAAAATAACATAACCAAATATTTTGTGCGTTACAACTCTATCAATTTTGGCTCTTACAGTTGTTGCTTTACTTAAATCTACCGTATAGGTTTTTTTAAGAATATTATTTATTTGCTGATATCTTAAAACAGTTTCTTTATGTTGTAGTTTTGCGAGTTTTTTACTGTCTTCTCTAAATTTTTTAATGTCTTTTTGTTCCTTTTCCGTTAAGGAAGATAAGTCGTTTAGTTGTGTTATCATTAACCAAACTTTGTATAAAGAATGGTTTTTAAACGTTGCTTTTACATTGTTAAAAAAAGTAGCATCCATTCTGTTAGAAAAATCTGCTAAAGCAATTTTGTTGTTGTTTTTCGGATTTACAATTGCCTTTTTTAAAGCATCAATGCCTGTGTTTTTTCTGGCGCTAATTAGTATAATATCCGAATTTAATTCTTTTTTTAGTAATTCAATATCTATACTAATTCCTTTTCGTTCTAACTGATCTTCCATATTAATGGCAAGAATCGTTGGAATTTCTAAATCTTTAATTTGTGAAAAAAGAAGTAAATTCCTTTTAAGATTAACTACATCGGCAACTACAATGACAACATCTGGATAATCTTTAGAATCTTTATTAATTAAAGTTTCTAAAACAATACTTTCGTCAATAGTATTAGGATTAATACTGTAAGTGCCTGGCAAGTCTAAGATATTTGCTTTAACGGAATCTGTTAATTTGCAAACGCCTTCTTTTTTATCTACAGTAACTCCTGGGTAATTACTAACTTTCTGATTTAGACCTGTTAACTGATTAAAAAGGGAAGATTTACCAGTATTTGGGTTACCAACTAAGGCAACGTTTAAGATTTTATTACTTCGCATAAATTCTTTGGTGCTGTAGTTTCTATTTTAATAAGTTCTGCAATTTCTCGTCTAATGGCAAGATGGCTTCCGTTAACGATTATGTACATTGGGTCGTTTAGTGGTGCAATCTGAACCAATTCTACTTCTTTGCCTGGCATACAACCCATTTCTAATAACTTTAATGGAATGTCGTTAAAACAAACTTCTTTTATTTTGCCTTTTTCGCCAATACTTAAATCTGCTATTGTTGTTGTCAATTCTTATTTAGATTAATTATAAATAAAGTGCGAATGTAAGAAAAATATTGTGTTTAAATAGGGTAAATGTTAGTTGATTTACTTTTGAACACTTAATTATTAATTTTGAATGTTGGTTTTAAATTCAGAAAATTGAATATTTAGATTTTATAAATTATTATTCTTGTTTCAATAATTTTATATCTTTAATTATTTGTTGAATATCTTCTTTATTAGTACCATCATAAAAACCTCTTATTTGTCTTTTTTTATCGATTAAAACAAACTGTTCGGTATGAATAAAATCTTGTTCATCGCCATCACCTTCATCTAAAACTGCCATAAAAGATTTTCTTGCTAATTCGTAAATGTGTTTTTTGTTACCTGTGGTGATATTCCATTTTTTAGCAATAACACCTTTTTCTTTAGCGTATTTTTTTAGGACTGAAACGCTATCCATTATTGGTGTAACAGATATAGATAAAAATTTTACGTCATTATCTTTTAAAAATTCTTGTTGCAAAGTCAACATATTAGTAGTCATTATTGGACATATTGTTTTACAACGTGTAAAAAAGAAATCTGCTACATATATTTTATCTTCGTAATCGTTTTGTGTAATCGTTTTTCCATTTTGATTTATCAAATTAAAATCCGCTATTTTATGACCATAAGAAATATGTTTGACTTTAGAATCTACTAATCTTGGGTTTACATCTACAGGATTATAAATAGGTAGTTTTCGTTCTTTACTAGTTAAAAAATATATTGTAAAAATCATTACAACTGAAAATATTACTAAAAAAATTAAGGACGAATTGTAGTTTTTTTTTGCTTTCATAAAAAAGAATGGTATTGCCACGGTTTTAATGGGTTAATATAAAAAAAATCTCGCAAAGTCGCAGAGTCGCAACTCTCAAAAGGCGCAATTATGTTTGCTATGCAAACGCAACTTGCAACTTATAATTTCCTTAGCGTCTCTGCAATCTCGAGACTTCGGGAGCGAGAAAATAACAAATGTACTAAACAGAATTATTACTACAAAATTACAACTATACTCTTTAAAAATCTTAAATAAATCACAAATAAAATTTACGTTTTTTTTACCAAGTTAAAAGCTTTACTTTTGCACGTATTTTATTTTAAATCAACATACTTAAATGACCGTATTTATTCAAATTGCACAATTCCTTTTAATTATTTCTATTTTAGTAATTCTTCATGAATTAGGACATTTTATTCCTGCAAAGTTATTCAAAACTAAAGTCGAAAAATTTTATTTGTTTTTTGATTATAAATTCTCTCTATTTAAAAAGAAAATTGGTGATACTGTTTACGGTATTGGTTGGATTCCTTTTGGTGGTTATGTGAAAATTGCTGGGATGATTGATGAAAGTATGGATAGAGAACAAATGAAATCACCACCAAAATCTTGGGAATTTAGATCAAAACCCGCATGGCAAAGATTAATTATTATGCTAGGTGGCGTTACAGTAAATTTCTTTTTAGCGTGGTTTATTTATAGTGCTTTATTAGTTACCCAAGGCGATACTTATATAGATAATGATAAATTAACTTATGGTATTTATGTGGATGAAATTGGCGAAAAACTAGGCCTTAAAAAAGGGGATAAAGTTATTTCTGTTGACGGTAAAAAAGTGGAAAAATTTGACGATTTGCCATTTGATATTTTATTAGGTGATAAAATGACCGTAAATAGAAATGGAAGAAAAGTTTCTTTTGAATTAAAAGATGAGGTAAAAAAACTAGTTTTAGAAAGTCAAGGAAAAGGTTTTATTGATCTTGCTTTTCCTGCAATTATCGATTCCATAATACCAAATTCTCATGCTGATAAGGCAAAATTAATGAAAGGAGATCAAATAATAATGGTTAATAATAAACCTACTGATTATTGGATAGATTTAGTAAAAAAAATTCAAGGCACTAAAAAAGACACCTTAAATTTAGTAGTAAAAAGAAACAGTAATATTGTTAGTTTAAAAGTTTTTGTACCTGATAGTTCAAGAATCGGGATTACTTCTAAATCGTATAAATTTACTACAACGGATCAGTATTCATTAGTACAAGCTATCCCAAAAGGATTATCGCAAACAGTTGACATATTAGTAAAACAAGTAAGACAATTCAAATTAATTTTCAATAAAAAAACGAAAGGTTATAAGCACGTAAAAGGTCCAATAGGGATCGTTTCTATGATGCCAGAATCTTGGAATTGGTTATTTATTTGGAAGTTTACCGCAATGTTTTCTGTTTGGTTAGCATTCCTTAATTTATTACCAATACCAGCATTAGATGGCGGACACATCGTATTTTTATTATACGAAATGATTTCAGGAAGACCTGCAACAGAAAAAGTTATGGAATTTGCTCAAGTAGCAGGTTTTATAATTGTAATGAGTTTGATGTTATTAGTTTTTGGTAGCGATATCTATCATTTAATATTTGGGTAAGTGTTTTTAAAATGGCAAAATTGACCTGTATTGTGTAATTATGTTTTTCCTGTTTGTATATGAATACGTTAGGCGTTTAAAAACACTTCTTTTCGGTTTACCTCTATCTTAAATGCTAAACTTTGAGTTAAATATATGTTTTTCAGTTATTTGTACATGTTATTGTAGTGCGTTTTTTACTTCAGTAAAATATTATGTTCTTCATAGTCATTTGAATTACAACTTGATGGTTTTTAATTATAAACTCTCAACAAATATCATTAATAGGAGCGCTGATGACACGGATTTAACAGATTATCGCAGATTAAAACGGATCACATATAAAAGTTGGGGAGAATTATAAAATGATTTTTTCAAAACATTACAAATGTAAAAAAAAGATTAACGATTGGAGATTGTTGATTGGAGATTTAAGAATTTAAATCTATTACTTCAAAAACCAAAAACAAGTAAACCACAACCCTAAAAAATTAGATAATAAGATGATTTCAAAACACTTACTGATTAATTAGACAGTACATATTGTCGTGATTCGGCGTTATTTGAACTAAAAAAACTAAATATGTTGAATCAATATCAATATATTAAAATAGTATTGTCCGATAAAGACATTAGACCGCTTCGCTATTAGATATTTAGACAAAAGACCAAGTTGTAACTATTTGATAATCTTTTATTTAAAAAAGAAAGTAAGTTTGGCAGTAATTCTTTAATTAATTTTTTAAAAAGTAAGGTGTCATTTTACAAATATCTCCTTACTTCTTTGTTTTATTGGGTTTTTAGTGTTTGTCTATAATTTCTATCGGACAACAGTAATATTAAAACTTAAAATCACTACTAATAACTTATTGGTTTTTAAATTAAAAGGTTAGAGGTGTAAAGATATTTTCTTATATTTGTGATTAAATAAATATATTATGGAA
>CAYQTF010000058.1:0-15082 GCA_964420345.1 uncultured Flavobacteriaceae bacterium | reverse complement strand
TTGCAAATAATGGCACTACTATTTTACTGGCATCACATTTATTAGACGAAGTAGAAAAAGTATGTTCACACGTTGTGGTAATTAGAAATGGCATAAAATTATACGAAGGTCGAACAGATGAAATGACTGCTTCATTTGGATTTATAGATCTAAAAGCCGATACTAATTCTGAAAAATTAATAGAATTGTTATCACAACATAAAGGAATTCAATCTATTGAAAACAAAGATAATATTATAACTGCAACTTTAAGCGAAGAGATTTCGACTAGCGAAATCAATCAATTTTGTTTTAAGAATGGTATTGTATTATCTCATTTAGTAAAAAGAAAACCTAGTTTAGAAAATCAGTTTTTAGAATTAACCAAACAATTAAATTAATATGCTACGATTATTACAAATAGAGTTTATAAAACTGAAAAATAGTAATGCAAGTAAAGTATTAATAATTACTTACTTTGTTTTACTTACGTCTATTTCATTAATTGCTGTAATTAAATTTGATATTGGACCAATAAAATTTCATTTAGCAGAACAAGGCATTTTTAATTTTCCTTATATCTGGCATTTTAATACGTTTATGGCTTCGTTTTTTAAATTGTTTTTATTATTAGTTATTGTTTCGATGACCGCTAATGAATACAGTAACAGAACTATAAAACAAAATTTAATTGATGGTTTAAGTAAAAAAGAATTTATACTATCTAAGTTTTATATGGTATTTTCATTTGCGCTTATTTCAACTTTATTTATTTTTGTTACTTCATTAATATTAGGTTTAATTTATTCTGATTTTAACGAAGTTGCAATAATATTTAGTGATTTAGAATACATATTAGCATACTTTATAAAACTTCTAGGTTTCTTTTCTTTCGGTCTATTTTTAGGTATTTTAATAAAACGTTCTGCATTTGCGGTAGCAGCAATGTTTGTTTGGTTTGTATTAGAAAGTATTATTTTTGGCTTATTAAAATGGGAATTTAAAGATGCCATAGCTAATCAAGCAGAAAACATTATACAATTTTTTCCATTATACGCAATGTTTAACCTTATTGAACAACCTTTTGGGAGATTAAAAGCAGTTAAAACTGCTGCAAGTCAATTAAAGCAAAATATAAATTACGACTATACGGTTCATTGGTACGAAATCGCAATCGTTTTAACTTGGACTTTTCTATTTATTTATTTTTCTTATAAACTATTAAAGAAACGCGACTTGTAAAAATCTAAAGATTATTCATTTAAATACTTCTTAGAGCAAATACAATTACCTATATTTGTTTTTATGAAAAGAAAAATACTTTTACTAATTAGTTTTTGCATAGTACAAATCATATCTTCTCAAGATATAAATTTATACAATCAGTTTGGTGGCAATATTGATTTTACTATGTTTGGTAATACTTTAAATCCTGTTGAAAATGGTGATAATTGTAGTATATTAACTTCATCTAGCGCAACTTTAAATTTAGATGCTAATGACACTATAGAAACTGCATATTTATATTGGTCGGGTTCAGGATCTGGTGATTTTAATGTGAGACTAAACAATCAGAATATAGTTGCCGAACGCACTTTTAGTTTAGTTAGTGCTGGCGATCCTTTTTTTAGTGCTTTCGCCGAAGTCACCACGCTATTACAAACAACAGGTAATGGCAATTATACCTTATCCGATTTAGATTTAACTGGCGTAATAGATGCCGCTAATTATTGCGACAATGGTACTAATTTTGGCGGTTGGGCAATTATAATTGTTTTTAGTAATGATAGTTTACCAGTAAATCAAGTAAATATTTACGACGGTTTAGAAAGTATTTCAAGTAATAATCCTGAGATAACAATTCTGTTAGATAATTTAAATGTATTAGATAATACCAATGCAAAAGTTGGTTTCCTTGCTTGGGAAGGCGATCAATCAATAGCAATTGGCGAATCATTAAGAATAAACGGTAATCTAATTAGTAATCCGCCATTAAATCCTGCAACAAATGTTTTTAATGGTACCAACAGTTTTACTGGCGCAACAGATTTATATAATATGGATCTTGATTTTTATAATATTGAAGATTATATTAATGTAGGCGACACTTCGGCAACAGTACAACTAACTTCTAATCAAGATTTTGTAATGCTAAATAGTGTTGTGATAAAATTGAATTTACAATTGCCAGATGCAACTGTAGAAATAAATTCTTTTGAATTATTAGAATGTAACGATAGAGAAATATCTATTGATTTTACTGTTTTTAATTTAGGTGCAGAAGGATCTTTACCTACAAACACACCTATTTCTTTATATGCTAACGATGTTTTATTAACCACTGTTTTTACTCAAAATGTCATTTTATCTAATCAATCGGAAAATTTTGTGGAGATTGTAGCAATACCAATTAGCATACCCGAAAATTTTATTCTAACCATTGTGGTAGATGATGATGGAAACGGAAATAGTACCGTTTTTGAAACCAATGAATTAAACAACGACGACGAAATTGCAATTACAGTATTTGAAGTGCCAATTGCGAATCTTGTACCAGATTTATATACTTGTTTACAAGATGGCGAAGTTCTTGGCGAATTCGATACTTCGGAAATTCAAACTTTACTTTTAGGTGGCGTTGATATGCAACTTAATATGAATGTTTTTTATTTTGATGCTTTAGGTTTACCATTATCAAGTCCTTTACCAAATCCGTTTGTAACTTTAAGTCAAGAAATTACGATAGTAATAGTAAACCCTTTAAATATCGATTGTAGTGTAACAACTACTATTAATTTTAATATACTTGCTTTTCCGACTGCAAACCCAGTTACTATAAATAGTGTATGCGATGACGATCAAGATGGTTTTGCTTTATTTGACACTTCAGAAATTGAAAATACCATTATCTTAAATCAACAAAATATAAGTTTGACTTATTTTAATGAAGATGGTTCGCAAATATTACCAACTTTACCGAATCCGTTTGAAACCAATTCTCAAACGATTATCATTATTGCTACAAATGATTTATCTAATGACCCAAACATATCTTGTACGAGCGAAACAACATTAGAATTTGTTGTAGATAGATTGCCTTTTATTGCTGAAAATCCGATTATCGAACCACTTTGTGATGACATACCAAACGATCATGATGGTTTGTCTGACTTTGATACTTCAGAAATAGAAAGCACACTTCTTGGCGCAACTCAAACAACAATGACTGTTTTATATTTTGATGAAAACGGAATTTCATTACCAAGTCCGTTACCAAATCCGTTTACTACAGCATCACAAACAATTAGTGTTTTAATTGAAAACCCTATAAATACAGAATGTTCCGTAAATACCACAATAGATTTTAGTGTGATTTTATTACCCGAATTTAATATTTTTGATGATACAATCTGTTTAAATTTTTTACCAGAACCTTTAATTGTTACTATTGAAAACCCACAAGCAAATTATAATTACGAATGGAAAAATTCTAATAATGAAATAATTGGTACTAATTTAGAGCAATTAGAAATTTTTGAAAACGGCATATATTCCGTTACTGCAACAACGCAAGATGATTTGGCGTGTGCTACCACTAAATTTTTTACCATAACAGAAACTTCGGTTATATTTAACCAACCAGAAAACTTATTAGAATGCGACGAAGGTTTAGATACCGCAATTTTTAATTTAGACGAAACTTTAGAGCAAATTACAACGGATTTCAGTTTAGATATTTCATTTTTTACTTCGGAAGAAGATTTGGTTTTATTCGAAAATGAAATTATTTTTACAACCGAATATACAAATACTTCAGATCCACAAACCATATTTGTACGTATTGAAAACCCGATTACTAATTGTTATGATAGCACTACTTTTTTATTAGAAACCGAAGATTGTTATCCGATAATACCAAATGCTTTCACGCCTAACGACGATGCATTTAACCAAACATATACCATAAATGGGTTACATGATATATTTTTAGATTTCGAAATACAAATCTACAATCGTTATGGCAATCTTATTTACGAAGGTAATAACAACAAAGAAGATTGGGATGGCACTTATAAAGGCGAAGAATTAGCAACAGGTACTTATTTTTATTTTCTAAAATTTAATGATGTAGAAAAATTATATGCACCTATTGATGGTTGGATCTATTTAAACAGATAAAATGTGATAGTATTTTATAAGTAACAGTCAAGACTTTCAAGGTTTTAAAAACCTTGAAGGTCTAAAGCATAAATTTAATTTTGTAGCGTTTATATGACGGACACTATTTATAAAATAGTACTTTTGCATCAGTTATTTATTCTAAAAAATGTTTCAAAAATTTATTTTATTTATTTCCCTTTTTTGCGCAACAACACTTTTCTCTCAAAGTATTGTAATAGATGAAACATTAACCGCACAACAATTAGTTGAAAATGTTCTAATTAATAATTCTGGTTGTGCAACTGTTTCGGGTTTTTCTGTAAGTGGCGGAAATTTCCCTGCAGGATTAAGTTATGCAAAATTCGATTATTCAGGTACAGATTTTCCTTTTTCTGAAGGCATTGTTTTAAGTACTGGTAGAGCATCTAATACACAAGGACCAAATAACACTTTAAGTGATGATGATGTTAGTGGTTGGGGAACAGACTCTGATTTAAATGCTATTTTCGGAAATACCATAAATGCAACAGTTTTAGAATTTGATTTTACTCCAGTAACCGATTTTATTAGTTTTGAATATCTATTTGCTTCCGAAGAATATCAAATTAACGACCCAAACACTTGTGTTTTTTCAGACGTTTTTGCATTTTTAATAAGACCAATTGGTGGTAATTACACAAATATTGCAGTTATACCAGGTACACAAATACCCGTTGAGGTAACTACTGTTCGGCCAGAAATACCAGGTGCTTGCGCAGCCGAAAACGAAATTTATTTTGGTTCTTTTAATAATTCGTCATACCAACCAATTAATTTTAATGGTATGACAACTGTTTTAAAAGCAGAAAGTAACGTAATTGCAAACACACAATATCATATTAAATTAGTAATTGCAGATCATTTTAATGCCAGATTTGATTCTGCTGTTTTTCTAAAAGCGAATAGTTTTAATGTTGGTACTGATCTAGGTGTTGATCGTTTAATAAATACTAATAATGCACTTTGCAATAATGAAACTTTAACTTTAAATGGTGGTAATGCAATTTCTTATAGATGGTTAAAATTTAACGAAACAACTACACTTTTTGATTTAATTGCTACTGGTCAATTTTTTACTATAAATTCCACTTTCGGTAGTGGTAGATACAAATTAGAAGCAACCTTAAGCGCAACTTGTATTGGCGAAAGTGAAATAATTGTAGAGTACGCTAGTTCGCCTACAATAGAAAGTACCATAACTTTTCTAGAATGTTTTGAAATTAATAATTCCGAAGTAAGTTATAATCTTAATGATGTAACTTCAGACATTATATTAGAAAATACAAGTTTAATAATTGATGGTTATTATCCCGATTTACCAAATGCGCAAGCAGAAACAAATAATATAACAAATAGCACAAATTATCCGTTTACATCTCAAAACGAAACAATTACCGTAAGAATTATTAATAATGCGGGTTGTGTAAGTTTTGCTGAAATTACTTTAACAGCATTTAAAAATCCTGAAATTGAAGCAGATGAAACTATTTATTATTGTATTAATAATTTTCCTGATACGATAACTCTAGAAAGTGGCATTATTAACGCTATTGGTAATGAGGAAATTAGATGGTATAATGCACAAGCCGATTTGTTATTAGACTATCCAAATACAGCTAGTTCTCCTGATTTAGAAATTAATCAAACAATTGATTATTTTGTAACTGTCGAAAATATTGAAAACTGTGCTGTTTTTAGAAAAATAACCGTAAAACCTACAAGTAAAGCAGTTTTAGAAAAAAATTTAATAACCGAAAATGAATTTTTTAGAAAAGCAAGTGCAATTATAGAAGTTTCTGGTTTAGGAAATTATCAATATGCTATAGATATAGATTTGATAGATATTAATAATGATAGTGTTTATCAAGATTCAAATGTATTCGAAAACCTTTCTTTCGGAATACATACTCTTTATGTTAGAGATATTAATAGTAATAATTGTGAAACCTTAATACATGATTTTATAATATTAGATTATCCAAAATTCTTCACTCCAAATAATGATTCTATAAATGATTATTGGAATATTGATAGTACTAATTTAGATACTTCACTAATTTCTGACACCTTAGAATCACAGATAAATACCGCTTCGGACATTAGCATTTTCGACAGAATTGGTAGATTAGTAGCAACTATAAACCCTAAAGGTTTAGGTTGGGATGGTACTTTTAAAGGTAAACCATTGCCAGATTCTGATTATTGGTTTGTTGTAAAATATATTGATTCTAAAGGGAAAATATACACTAAAAAAGGACATTTTAGTTTGCAAATTTAAATAGTGTATTAAATCAAATTTATTTATTTAAAATTATTCGAAAAATAAGTTTACCTTTGGTTTGGTTTAATTTTACTTGTTATTTTCTATGAAGTTTTATATACTTTTATTTTTATGTTTCTACTCATTACTTTCATTATCGCAAGGTACTTCCTGTAGCGATGCAGAACCTTTTTGTAGTGACAATTCATTTGTGTTTCCAAATGTATTTGACGGCAGTGTTGCAGAATCAGGCCCAGATTATGGTTGCTTAGCTTCAACGCCTAATCCTGCATGGTATTTTTTTGGTATAGACACCGCAGGTTCTATAGACCTTTTAATTTCTCAAGAAGATAATTTCGGAGTACCAATAGACGTTGATTTTATATGTTATGGTCCATTTGCAAATACCGACGATGTTTGTGATAATTTAACAAGTTCTAAAATTATTGCTTGTAGTTTTTCACCAAACGCAGTAGAAAGTTTCTCTATTAGTAATGCTCAAATTGGCGAATTTTATATTGTTCTAATCACTAACTTTAATGGTTCTCAAGGTACAATTTCATTAGGTCAAACTAATGTGGCAGATTCAAATGCTGGCTCTACAGACTGCACAATAGTTTGCTCTGTAGAATTACCAGAAGATCAAGTGTTTTGCCATACAAATCCATACAGGATAACTTCCGAACTTGGTAATTCAAGTATGAGCAGTACAGCAACTTATAAATGGTTTGAAAATAATGTAGAAATAATAGGAGAAACAAATAGTTTTTTAGATCTTAATTTTAACACACCATCTACAGATACCTATAAAATTATTGTAACAGCAGACAATTGTAATGTGAATGCAGAAGATGAAATCACAATTTCTTATCTCAATCAAATAACAATAACTGATCCTGTTTTGTTTTTTGATAATCCTGAACCTTCTTTTTTAACAGATGAAATCATTATTTTTTGTCTAGACGAATCTGACGAAATAACATTAAGTATAGATTTAATTAATAATAATAATAATGTAAATGATTATAATTACACATGGTCAAATGGAGCAATTTCAAGTTCAATTAATGTAAATACAACTAATGATTATAATGTTGCTATTTTTAACCCACTTAATTGTCAAACTTTAAATAAAGTGTTTCGCATAACAGCATCTAAAGTTTTTAATAATGACGAACCAAATTTTATAGATGAAACTCTTTTTTATTGTATCAATGATTTTCCTGAAACAACAACTTTAACAACAGGTATCGATAATAACCTAATAACCGATTACAACATAGAATGGTTTAATAGCGCAGGCGATTCCTTATTAGATTATCCAAATAGCAGTATTTCTCCTGATTTATTAGTAAATCAATCTGATGATTATACTGTAATTGTTACTAATTCGCTTAATTGTGAAGTAAGTAGAACAATTACCATAAACCCAACAAGTATAGCAAATTTTACAAAAATTTTAATAACTGAAAATGAATTCTTCAGAAAAGTAAGTGTTATTGTAGAGGTTTCTGGCTTTGGCGACTATCAATATGCAATTGTTGCACCAAATTTCAGTGCTATTACAGATGACGATATTTATCAAAATGAAAATATTTTTGAAAATATTAATTATGGTAAGCATAAATTATTAGTACGTGATATAAATTCAAATGGTTGTGATGAAATATTAGAAGAAACTATTTTTATTTTAGACTATCCAAAATTTATTACTCCGAATAATGATGGTATTTATGACACTTGGAATATTGATAATTCAGGAGCATATAATAATGAAATTATTTCAGAATTTAACACCACATCAAATGTCACCATATTCGATAGAATTGGTAGATTAGTTGCGACAATAGACCCAAAAGGTTTAGGTTGGGATGGCACTTTTAAAGGCAAACCTTTACCAAGTTCCGACTATTGGTTTGTAGTTAAATTTGTGGACTTTACAGGAAAAATATATACTAAAAAAGGACATTTTTCTCTTAAAAATTAAATAGTATCTTTACCTCTTAATAATTTTTAGTTAAAAAATGAAGACAATACTTTTATATATTTTAATATTTACAACAAATGTATTATTTTCTCAACTTGCTAATGACGCTTCAAATGCTTTAATAACTTGTGGTGACTCTAATTACGATTTTACTTTTCAAGGAGCAGGAAATCTAGATATAACAAATAACACTTGCTCTAGTGGCGAAAATAATTCCGTTTGGTTACTAATTAATATAGAAACTAGTGGTACTTTAGGGTTTGAATTAATTCCAGATGCAAGTGATATCGGTATTGATTTTGACTTTTTTATCTTTGGTCCAAACGTTACCTCAGGAAATCTTGGTAATGCAATTCGTTGCTCTACAACAAACCCACAAGCTGCAAACCAAGGAAATAATTCTACAGGAATGAACAATTCTGAAACAGATACTGCTGAAGGTCCAGGTGCAGATGGTAATAGTTTTGTACAATCCTTAAATGTTCTTGCAGGCGAAACCTATTATATTATGATAGACAAACCACCTATTACAGATGGTTTTGAAGATGGGTTTACAATAGTTTGGTCTGGCACGGCCACTTTCCCTACTTCACCTTCCAACCAATTACCTGCTGGTATTGATTTAAACCTACAAAGTTGCGATGATGACAATGATGGTATAACAACCTATAATTTACAACAAAACGAAAATGATTTGGTAAATGGGCAAGATGTAACTGTAGCATATTTTAATAATCTAAATGATGCTCAATTAAATTTAACTGCCATTCCAAATATCGATTTAGGAAATTATAGCATTCCGAACACAGACAATCCTGACGAGATTGTGTTTGTAAGACTAACAGATAATACAACTGGTTGCTTTAGTATTTTTAATATAGAATTAGAACCATTTTTGTTTACCCTTATTGATCCCGAAAATCTTTACGAATGCGATAATTCAATCACTTTTTTTAATTTTAATTTTGATATTCAATCTAATACCTTAATCAGTACCAATACAGACACCATAATATCTTACTATTTATCGCAACTTGATGCTGAAACTGGTTTACCTGCCACTCAAATCGGAAATAATTACACCAATATTAGCAATCCCGAAGAAATTTGGTATCGATTAGAAAATACAATTATTGGTTGTATTTATGTAAATAAATTTGAAATTGAAGTAATACAAACATTTTTTGAATCTACAGAACCTACTTTTAATTTTATTGATGAAAATCTAATTTATTGTCAAGATCAATTTCCTATAACTGATAGAATTGAAATTATTTTTGTGAATAATAATATTAATAATTATGCCTTTTTATGGTCAACTGGTGAAACTACTTCTAGTATCGATATATCTGCAGAAGGTGATTACATTGTAACTATAACAAATCCTCAAGGTTGTATAGAAACAAAAAAACATATTGTGACAGCATCTAAAGTTTTTAATAATGACGAACCAAATTTTATAGATGAAACTCTTTTTTATTGTATCAATGATTTTCCTGAAACAACAACTTTAACAACAGGTATCGATAATAACCTAATAACCGATTACAACATAGAATGGTTTAATAGCGCAGGCGATTCCTTATTAGATTATCCAAATAGCAGTATTTCTCCTGATTTATTAGTAAATCAATCTGATGATTATACTGTAATTGTTACTAATTCGCTTAATTGTGAAGTAAGTAGAACAATTACCATAAACCCAACAAGTATAGCAAATTTTACAAAAATTTTAATAACTGAAAATGAATTCTTCAGAAAAGTAAGTGTTATTGTAGAGGTTTCTGGCTTTGGCGACTATCAATATGCAATTGTTGCACCAAATTTCAGTGCTATTACAGATGACGATATTTATCAAAATGAAAATATTTTTGAAAATATTAATTATGGTAAGCATAAATTATTAGTACGTGATATAAATTCAAATGGTTGTGATGAAATATTAGAAGAAACTATTTTTATTTTAGACTATCCAAAATTTATTACTCCGAATAATGATGGTATTTATGACACTTGGAATATTGATAATTCAGGAGCATATAATAATGAAATTATTTCAGAATTTAACACCACATCAAATGTCACCATATTCGATAGAATTGGTAGATTAGTTGCGACAATAGACCCAAAAGGTTTAGGTTGGGATGGCACTTTTAAAGGCAAACCTTTACCAAGTTCCGACTATTGGTTTGTAGTTAAATTTGTGGACTTTACAGGAAAAATATATACTAAAAAAGGACATTTTTCTCTTAAAAATTAAAATTGAATATGCCAATCAAATTAAATTCGTACTTATTTATATTATTTATTATTACATTTAATTCTTGTAATAAGCAAAAAGAAGTCGTTGTTACAAAGCAACCTTTTGCAATTGTTTTACATGGTGGCGCAGGAACTATACTGAAAGAAAATATGTCACCTGAACAAGAAAAAACGTATACTACTATTTTAGAAAAAGCAATTAACACAGGTTATTCCGTTTTAGAAAATGGAGGTTCTTCCTTAAAAGCAGTACAAAAAACCATAACTATTTTAGAAGATTCTCCATTATTTAATGCTGGCAAAGGTGCTGTTTTTGACTCTCAAGGAAAAAATAAAATGGACGCCTCTATTATGGATGGAAAAACATTAAATACTGGTGCAGTCGCTGGAGTAAGTAATATCAAAAACCCTATAAACCTAGCAAGAATGGTTATGGATAGCACCAAGCACGTTTTACTATCAGGAAAAGGTGCCGAAATATTTGCACAGCAACATCAAATTAAATTTGAAACCGATGAATATTTCTATACAGAAAGAGCATATAACAGTTGGAAAAATGTTAGAAATAGAGAGAAAAGAAAACAGTTTTCAGTTAACAAATCACAAAATAAACTTAGCAACTTAGCGCCTTTGCGAGATAAAATAAATCACTTTGGCACAGTCGGCGTTGTTGCCCTAGACAAAAACGGAAACATTGCAGCAGGAACCTCAACTGGCGGATTGACGTATAAGAAATTCGGCAGAATTGGCGATTCACCAATTATAGGCGCAGGAACTTATGCCAACAATAAAACATGTGGCGTTTCTTGTACAGGAATTGGCGAATATTTTATAAGAACATTAGCCGCAAAAGAAATTTCAAGTTTAATAGAATATAAAAACTTAACTGCCAAAAAAGCAGCAAAAGAAGTAATTCATAATCAAATTGGAAAACTTGGTGGTTTAGGCGGCATAATTGTCTTAGACAAAAACGGAAATATAGTATGGGATTTTAACACTAAAGGAATGTATAGAGCTTACAAAAAATCAAATGGCGATAAAAAAATCGAACTTTATGAAATGATAAAAGATTCCATCTAGTTTTTTAGGTTAAGTTCTATTACAGTCAGCATTTTCTTTAACCACTATTAATAGTAACTCTAGTAATTTTCTCCCGCAGATTTCACAGAACTAACCGAAAAAAATCTGCATTAATCTGCGTTAATCTGCGAAATCTGCGGAAGAAAATACCAACCCGTATATTTTTGCTGTTATAAATAGAACTTAGCCGTTTTTCACAAAGAAAACCTTTAAATTATTCAAATTTTCTCTTCATAACTTTTATTTAAAACAAAAATATATACCTTAAATTTTTTCTTTGTGAATCTCTGTGTTTCTTTGTGCATCTTTATGTAATAATTACTAAATTTGTATCACAAAATCCAAACAAAAATGCAAACAGATTCTTTCGTAGTCAGACATCTTGGTCCAAGAGAAAATGATGTTAAACAGATGCTTAAAACAATTGGTGTAACTTCTTTAAATCAGTTGATTGACGAAACAATACCGACAGATATAAGACTTGAAAACGATTTAGCCTTGCCAAAAGCGATGAGCGAAATCGAATTTGCAACACATATAAAAGAATTAGCAATAAAAAACAAAGTCTATAAATCTTTTATTGGGTTGGGTTACAATGCAGCAATTTTACCAGCGGTTATTCAGCGAAATATTTTTGAAAACCCAAGTTGGTACACATCTTACACACCATATCAAGCCGAAATTTCACAAGGAAGATTAGAGGCTTTATTAAATTACCAAACAGTAGTTAGTGATTTAACAGGTTTGCCTTTAGCAAATTCTTCTTTATTAGATGAAGGAACTGCTGCTGCAGAGGCAATGATTATGTTATATAATGCAAGACCTAAAAGTAAGAAAAAAACAGATGCTGCAACATTTTTTGTTTCCGAAGAAGTTTTACCACAAACCATAGATATTCTAAAAACAAGATCTAATCCGTTAGGTATAAAACTAGTAATTGGTAATCATAATGCGTTTTCTTTTACGGAAGAATTTTTTGGTGCAATTGTGCAATATCCAGCAAAAAACGGACAAGTTTACGATTATACAAATTTTATAGAAAAAGCACATAAGAACGAGTCTAAAGTTGTAGTTGCGGCAGATTTATTAAGTTTAGTTTTATTAAAATCTCCTGCAAAAATGGGTGCCGATGTATGTGTTGGCACAACGCAAAGATTTGGTATTCCATTAGGTTTTGGTGGTCCACACGCAGCGTATTTTGCAACTAAAGAGGATTACAAAAGACAAATTCCTGGAAGGATAATTGGTGTAACTATAGATGTTGACGGCAATCGTGCTTTACGAATGGCATTACAAACCAGAGAACAACACATAAAACGCCAAAAAGCAACTTCTAATATTTGTACAGCACAAGTTTTATTAGCGGTTATGGCAGGAATGTATGCAGTTTATCATGGTCCAAACGGATTAAGATACATTGCTAAAAAAGTACATTCTTTAGCAAATACTTTAAACGATGGTTTAAAAAAATTAGGTTTATCACAATGCAATGATGTGTTTTTTGATACACTTTGTGTAAAAGTAACCAACGCAACTAAAGTACTATTTATCTGTCAACGATTTGAATTAAATTTACTTAAAATAGATGACGAAACTATTGGTATTTCACTAAACGAAACAACTACAAACGAAGATATAAACAATATTTTAGCAGTACTTGCCGAAGCAGAAAATAAAGATGCTATTCTTGTTGACCATTGTTCAATTTGCGAAAATATTCCAGGAAATTTATTAAGAAAAACTGATTTCCTAACACATAAAGTATTTAACTCCTATCATTCCGAAACCGAAATGATGCGTTACATAAAAAGATTAGAACGTAAAGATATTTCACTTACGGATTCTATGATTTCTTTAGGTTCTTGTACTATGAAACTTAATGCTGCCAGTGAAATGTTGCCGTTAAGTTATAGTTCATGGAATAACATTCATCCGTTTGTGCCAAAAAATCAAGTGCTTGGTTACCGTGAAATGTTACATACTTTAGAAGAACATCTAAACGTAATTACAGGTTTTTATGCCACTTCTTTACAACCAAATTCTGGCGCTCAAGGCGAATATGCAGGTTTATTGGTTATTAAAGCGTATCACGAATCTAATAACGAAGGACATAGAAATATTTGTTTAATTCCATCTTCTGCGCATGGTACAAATCCAGCATCTGCAGTAATGGCAGGTATGAAAGTTGTTGTTACAAAAACAACCGAAGATGGCAATATTGATGTAAATGATTTACATGAAAAAGCATTATTGCATAAAGATAATCTATCTTCTTTAATGGTAACGTATCCTTCAACTCATGGTGTTTTTGAATCCGCAATTAGAGAAATTACCGAAATAATCCATGAAAATGGCGGCCAAGTTTATATGGATGGCGCAAATATGAATGCGCAAGTTGGACTTACAAATCCAGCAGAAATTGGCGCAGATGTTTGCCATTTAAATTTACATAAAACATTTGCTATTCCTCATGGTGGTGGCGGACCAGGCGTTGGCCCAATTTGTGTTGTTAAGCATTTAGCAGAGTTTCTACCAACAAATCCTATTTATAAAACTGGCGGAAAAAACGGAATTACAGCAATTTCAGCAGCACCATTTGGATCTGCAATGGTAGATTTAATTTCGTATGGTTATATTAAAATGTTAGGTGCTGATGGTTTAAAAAAATCTACAGAATACGCTATTTTAAATGCAAATTATCTAAAAGCAATATTAGAAAAGCATTATAAAATTTTATATTCAGGTGAAAAAGGTCGTGCAGCACACGAAATGATTGTTGACTTTAGAGAATTTAAAGAAAAAGGAATAGAAGTTGGCGACATTGCAAAAAGGTTAATGGATTTCGGCTATCATGCACCAACCCTATCTTTTCCTGTAGCAGGAACATTAATGATTGAACCAACCGAAAGTGAATCTAAACAAGAAATAGATCGCTTTGCAGAAGCAATGATTCAGATTAAAAAAGAAATTAATGCTTATGTTGATGGTCAAGATTCCGTATTAAAAAATGCGCCACATACACAAAAAATGTTGACTAATGATAAATGGCTTTATAGTTATTCTAGACAAGAAGCAGCATTTGCTTTACCTTGGATTGCAAACAATAAATTCTGGGTTCCTGTACGTAGAGTAGATGATGCTTATGGTGATCGTAACTTGGTTTGCTCTTGTAATCCTATTGAAGATTATATGGATTAAGTGTTATTCTCTAAATAGTTAATTTTGTCTTTTAGTAAATTGTTTATTTCTTGTAGGTCTTTTATACTAATTTGCTTATATAATTCCGATTTTGTATATTTGTAAAAAATATATAA
>CAYQTF010000057.1:0-15090 GCA_964420345.1 uncultured Flavobacteriaceae bacterium | reverse complement strand
TTTGTCATCTTTTTTTTGCGAATTTAAGTAATTCCATTAAATTTGTAGTAGAACCTAATCTTTTAATCAACTGTAACTACTATTCAGTACCTAGAGTTAAAAGTATTTAAAGTGCCTAAAGTTTTAATTTCCTTTCTATTTAAAAATATTAATTTATAAAAACCTTTAGTAAAAAGCACAAATCACTAACTCTAGGCACTTATAACTTTAAATACTTTAGGCACTGAATACAATCAACTAAATAAATCTCCTTGTTTATTTTGTTTTGTTCTTCCTAAATGTTTGTAAGCAAGTTCCGTTACTTCTCGACCTCTTGGAGTTCGCATAATAAAACCTTGTTGAATTAAAAAAGGTTCGTAAACTTCTTCAATAGTTTCTGCATTTTCACTTACTGCTGTTGCTAAAGTGGTAATACCAACTGGTCCACCTTTAAATTTATCGATAATAGTGGTTAAAATTTTATTATCCATTTCATCTAAACCATATGCATCTACCTGTAATGCCTCTAAAGCAAATTTTGCAATTTTCATATCAATTTTACCATTGCCTTTTATTTGAGCAAAATCACGAACTCTTCGTAAAAGAGCATTTGCGATTCTTGGTGTTCCACGACTTCTTCCAGCAATTTCAATGGCAGCTTCCATAGAAATAGGTACATTTAATATGCCAGCACTACGCTGTACAATAGTTGTAAGTATTTCGGTATTATAATATTGTAATCTACTACTAATACCAAATCTTGCACGCATTGGCGCAGTTAATAAACCAGATCTTGTAGTAGCACCAATTAAAGTAAAAGGTTCTAGATTAATTTGAACTGTTCTTGCATTAGGACCAGATTCAATTAAGATATCTATTTTATAATCTTCCATAGCAGAATATAAATATTCTTCTACTATCGGACTTAAACGATGAATTTCGTCAATAAAAAGAACATCACGTTCTCCTAAATTAGTTAATAAACCTGCTAAATCGCCTGGTTTATCTAAAACAGGACCAGAAGTGATTTTAATATCTGCATTTAATTCATTTGCTAAAATATGAGCAAGTGTTGTTTTTCCTAAACCTGGCGGACCATGAAAAAGCGTATGATCTAATGCCTCTTCGCGTTGATTAGCAGCAGTAACAAAAATCTTTAAATTTTCTAATATTTGATCTTGACCCGTAAAATCATCAAAAGATAACGGACGCAATTGTTGCTCGATTACAATCTCTTCATTATCTAAATTTTGATTGGTAGCATCTAAATTCTCGTTCATAGTACAAATATAAGTGAATGTAAATTTATATGCGTATCATCATTTCAATAATAATAGCGTTGCCAAAAGCTAGTTTAATTTCTTCAACTGCTTTATCGACATCTAATCTTGTTTTGTACTTACCAACTCGAACTTTCCATTCTGGCGAATCCCAATCTACAGATGTTGTTGTATTAGGGAATAATGCTGAAAATTTATTACGAATTCTATTAGCACCAGATTCACTACCATTAAATAACTGTATTCGGAAACCTTTTATTTTAGGATTGCTATTATTGTAATTAATTTTTTTCTGAATTAATTTTTTAATTTCTGAAGAACTATTAACTTCCAAAGTACCTTCTGTTATCTGAGAATAACCAAAACTACAAATAAATATAAATGCGATGGTAATTTGTATTTTATGTTTTAAATTCATATATAAATATTTGCTATTTAATTTTTATGTGAAACTAAAATTAAGTAAACTTATTTCTTTTTACAAATGTAATTCATTGTTTTATAATAACTGACAAAAAATGTTATTTAGAATCATTATAAATTATATTCGCCTCGTTCAAAATTTCATTTTAACAAGAAAATTTTAGCATAATAATAGTACTTTTGCAAAATCGTTTTCTGATATCATATCATTTTACGAATTATTATTGAAAATATTGTGCCAAATACTATCTATTTAGATTATTAAATATGAATCAATTCAAATTAACTCAAAAACTGACAAAACTTTTTTTAGCATTTTTATTAGTGCTTTCAGTTACAGTTTTTGCTCAAGAAGGTGATGCCACAAACGGTAAAAAATTATATAAAGCTAACTGTGTTGCTTGTCATAAATTAGATAAGAAATTAATTGGCCCGCCATTAAAAGGTATTACTGAAAAAAGAGAAAGAGAATGGTTACACGCTTGGATTAAAGATAACAACGCTTTAAGGAAATCTGGTGATGCTTTAGCAAAAGAAGTATTCGATGAGTATAACAAAATGCCAATGCAGGCTTTCCCTCAATTATCTACCCAAGATATTGATGATATTTTAGCATATACAGATGGTAAAGAAGTGAAAAAAGAAGTTGTTACAGGAGAACAAAAAGTAGATCCTAAAGTAGCAAAAGGTAAAAAGATTTTTAAAGCAAATTGTGTTGCTTGTCACAAATTAGATAAGAAATTAATTGGCCCACCACTTGGTGGAATTACAGAAAAAAGAGAAAGAGATTGGTTACACGCTTGGATTAAAGATAATAACGCTTTAAGAAAGTCTGGCGACGCATTAGCAAAACAAGTTTTTGAAGATAATAATAAACAAGTAATGACTGCTTACCCGCATTTATCTGAAGAAGATATTGATGCTTTATTAGCATACTTTAAAGCAGGTGATGTAAAAAAAGCAACAACACAAACTGGTGAAACTAAAGTAGAAAAAGAAAGTTCTTCTGCTTGGATGTCTTGGATAGTTGCCATTGCATTAATAGCATTGTTAATTTTCATGTTATTTATTAGTAAAAACGGGTTCTTAAAAATTGTAGCAATTATTGCCTTAATATTAATAATAACTTATGTCTTATTTAATTCTTTAATGGGTATTGGTATAGATCAAGGTTATCAACCAATACAACCTATTGCTTTTTCACATAAAATTCATGCTGGGGACAATAAAATAGACTGTCAATATTGTCACTCTTCTGCTAAACACTCAAAAACTTCTGGTGTACCAACGGCAAATGTTTGTATGAACTGTCATAAAAGTATTTCGGAATATACCGGCAACGGAAACGAAACTGAAGAGCAAATGAAATTTTATAATGCTGAAATTCAAAAAATATACGATGCTGTTGGTTGGGATGCAGAAAATTTTAAATACAAAGAAAATTACGAAGTAAAAGCAATTGAATGGATAAGAGTACATAACTTACCAGATTTTGTTTATTACAATCACTCGCAGCACGTAACAATTGCAGGTATTGCTTGTCAAAAATGTCACGGTCCTGTAGAAACTATGGATGAGATGTATCAATTCTCTCCACTAACAATGGGTTGGTGTATTGACTGTCATAGAGAGACAGAAGTGAATATGGAAAATAAATATTATACTAAAATTCATGAGGAACTATCTAAAAAATATAATTTAGAAAAAGTTACTATTGCAGATTTAGGTGGTAAAGAATGTGCTAAGTGCCATTATTAATTTAGACTTTAGACTGATAGATATTAGACTTTAGACGCATACAAATTATAATTAAAATATGTCAAATAACAAAAAATATTGGACAAGTGTTGAAGAACTAAAAGGAAATTCAATTGTCGAAAAATTAAGTAAGCAAGAATTTCCAACAGAAATCCCTACGGATGAATTTCTAGGCGATAAAGAAACTTTAGAAAACACTTCAACTACAAGAAGAGACTTTTTAAAGTATGTTGGTTTTACAACTGCAGCGGCTTCTTTAGCGGCTTGTGAAGGTCCTGTTGTAAAAACAATACCTTATGTAATTAAACCAAACGACATTATACCTGGTGTAGCAGATTATTATGCAACTACTATTGCAGATGGTTTTGATTTTGCTAACGTATTAGTTAAAGTTAGAGAAGGTCGCCCTATTAAATTAGGATCTAATTTTGAAGCAAAAAGTAATAATGGTACAAATGCTAGAGTTCAAGCGTCTGTTTTATCACTTTATGATAATAATAGATTAAAAAATTCATCTAAAGATTATAAAACTTTTGATGCAGAGTTAAAAGAAAAATTTAATGCCTTAAGAGAAACTGGACAAAAAATTGTTATTTTAACAGGTACAATGGCAAGTCCATCAATAGATAAATTAATAACTGAATTTACAACACAATATCCAAATACAGAACATGTAGTTTATGATGCAGTCTCTGAATCTGCTGCTTTAGATGCTTTCGAAGAAATGTATGGTTCTCGTGTTTTACCAAATTATAATTTTGACAACGCTAATGTAATCGTAAGTATAGGTGCTGACTTTTTATCAGATTGGCAAGGTGGAGGTTTTGAAGGCGGTTATTCAAAAAATAAAGTGCCAAAAAATGGTAAAATGTCTAAGCATATTCAGTTTGAATCAAATTTATCTTTAACAGGAGCAAATGCAGATCAACGATTTGCACTAAAACCTTCTGAACAAATATTTGCATTAATAAATTTATATAATGCAGTTACAGGACAATCTTTACCAAGTAAAAAAACACCTCAAGATATAGCAATTAAAAAAGTAGCGAGTCAATTAAAGACTGCTGGTTCTAAAGCAGTTGTTGTAACTGGTATCCAAGATAAAAATGCACAATTAATTGCATTAGCATTAAATAGTTTTTTACAAAGTGAAACTGTAGATCTTGTAAATACTAAAAATACAAGACAAGGTAATGATACTAAAGTTGCTCAACTTCTTGCTGATATGAAAGCAGGCAAAGTAGGTGCAATTATTACAAATCAAACAAACCCTGCATATACTTTAAACGGTTTTGCAGCCGCTGTTAAAAATGTAAAATTAAATGTTGCATTCTCTTCAAGCGAAACAGAAACCGCAAAATTAGCAAATTATGTAAATGCAACGCCTCATTATTTAGAATCTTGGGGAGATGTTAATATACAAAAAGGGCAGTATAGTTTAATACAACCAACTATAAATAAATTGTTCGACACACGTCAATTTCAAGAAGCTTTATTAAGTTGGACTGGTAACAGTTCTTCTTATTACAATTATTTAAAAGATAGTTGGACTTCTATTTTAAATGGTCAATCTTGGAATAAAGTATTGCATAATGGTTCTTATAAGGTTGCTCAAAATGATACGAGTGTTACAGCAAATAATTTAGACATTGCGGTAACCGCATCTGCTTTAGCGAAAACAACATCGCATAAATTAGAATTAGCATTATATACTAAAGTTGGTTTAGGTGATGGACAACAAGCAAATAACCCTTGGTTACAAGAATTACCAGACCCTATAACTAGAACAACTTGGGATAACTATTTATTAATCTCTCGTGTTGATGCTGAAGAATTAGAACTTAAAAATTGGATTGTTGATAATGGCGCAATGAACGGCGATTTAGTTGATATTTCAGTTAACGGAAAAACTATTAAAAACGTACCTGTTTATATTCAACCAGGTCAGGCAGTTGGCTCTATAGGTTTAGCCTATGGTTACGGAAGAACTCAAGGAGTGCAAAAAGAAATGCAAACTGGTGTTAATGCTTATCTATTTGTAAATGAAACAGGTAAAGTAAGTATTACTAAAGTCTCAGGAGAACATAAATTTGCATGTGTTCAAACACATCATACTATGATGGGTAGAGATGAACTTGTAAATGAAACTTCTTTATCAGATTTTATTAATAAACCAAAAAAAGAGTGGAATCCAGAACCAAAATTTTCTATAGACCATCAAGAAGTTTCTATAGATGAAGCAGGTTTATGGGAACCTTTTGACGATTCTATTGGAACAAAATTTAATTTAGCAATAGATTTAGCAACATGTACTGCATGTGCATCTTGTGTAATTGCTTGTCATGCAGAAAATAATGTACCAGTAGTTGGTAAACAAGAAATAAGAGTAAGTAGAGATATGCATTGGTTGCGAATTGATCGCTATTACACTTCAGATATGACCAATGAAAAAGGTAAAGAAGAAGGTATATTTGGTTCAGGCAAATTTTTTAATGCACAAGAATTACCACAAGACCAACCAGAAGTCTCTTTTCAACCAGTAATGTGTCAACATTGTAATAATGCTCCTTGTGAGAGTGTTTGTCCTGTTGCGGCAACATCGCATGGTCGTCAAGGGCAAAACCAAATGGCATATAACCGTTGTGTAGGTACACGTTATTGTGCAAATAACTGTCCATATAGAGTAAGACGTTTTAACTGGTTTAAATATTCAGAAAATAAAGCATTTAACTTTAATATGAATAATGATTTAGGACGTATGGTATTAAATCCAGATGTTGTAGTTCGTTCTCGTGGTGTTATGGAAAAATGTTCTATGTGTATACAAATGACACAAGCAACAATTTTACAAGCCAAAAAAGAAGGAAGACCAGTGAAAACCGATGAATTTAATGTTGCTTGTGTAGAAGCATGTAGTACTGGTGCCATGACTTTTGGTGATGTAAATAATCCAGAAGAAAAAATTACAGAAATATTAGATGATAAAAGAACTTTTAAATTATTAGAGTTTATTGGTACAAGACCAAATGTGGTTTATCAATTAAAAGTAAGAAATAGTTAGAATTAAGTTAGCAGTATTCAGTGTTCAGTCAACAGTGATTATGTTATAAATAGTTAAGATTATATAATAAACATAGATTAAAGATAAGTTTTCATAAAGATTTGAATTCATAAATCCAAAATCTAAAATCATAAATCAAAATATGTCTCATTACGAATCACCTATTAGAAATCCTTTAGTCTTAGGAGATAAAAGTTACCATGATGTTTCTAACGACATTGCAGCACCTATAGAAGGCAAAGCAAATAAAATGTGGTGGATTGTTTTTTCTATCTCATTAATTGCCTTTCTTTACGGAATAGGTGCAATTATATACACTATCGGTACAGGAATTGGAGTTTGGGGTTTAAACAATAAAATTAACTGGGCTTGGGATATTACAAACTTCGTTTGGTGGGTTGGTATTGGTCACGCTGGTACGTTAATTTCGGCAGTACTATTATTATTTCGTCAAAAATGGCGTATGGGTATAAATCGTTCTGCAGAAGCAATGACCATATTTGCAGTTTTTCAAGCAGGTTTATTTCCATTAATACATATGGGTAGAGTGTGGAATGGCTATTGGGTAATGCCAATACCAAATCAATTTGGTTCATTATGGACAAATTTTAACTCACCATTATTATGGGATGTATTTGCAATTTCGACCTATTTATCGGTTTCATTAGTATTTTGGTGGACAGGTTTATTACCAGATTTCGCAATGATACGTGATAGAGCAACAAAACCATTTCAAAAGAAAATATACAGTTTATTAAGTTTTGGTTGGTCTGGTAGAGCAAAAGATTGGCAACGTTTTGAAGAAGTTTCTTTAGTACTAGCAGGTTTAGCAACACCATTAGTATTATCGGTTCATACAATTGTATCTTTTGACTTTGCAACATCGGTAATACCAGGTTGGCACTCTACAGTTTATCCACCATATTTTGTTGCAGGAGCAGTATTTTCTGGCTTTGCAATGGTTCTTACTTTATTAATTGTAATGCGAAAAGTTTCTAATTTAGAAGCATATATTCATAGAGATCATATCGAGAACATGTCTAAAGTAATTTTAGTTACTTGTTGGATTGTTGCCTCTGCTTATTTATCTGAATTTTTTGTAGGTTGGTACTCAGGTAGTAGTTACGAAGACTTTATATATTTATCAATTGGTGGTGCAACCGGACCATATTGGTGGGCTTTTTGGGCACTAATAATGTGTAATGCCATAATACCACAACTATTATGGATTAAAAAAATTAGAAGATCATATATATGGACTTTCATAATCGCATTATTTATAAATATAGGTATGTGGTTTGAGCGTTTTGATATTATTGTAATGAATTTAAGTAGAGGTCATTTACCTTCTACTTGGACAAGGTTTGAACCAACATTTGTTGATATTGCTATATTTATTGGTACTATCGGTTTCTTTTTTGTATTATTTTTATTATATGCAAGAACTTTTCCTGTAGTAGCACAAGCAGAAATCAAGTCTATTTTAAAATCATCTGGTTCTAAATACAAACGAGAAACAGAAAAATTAACCGAATTGGTTAAAGAAAAAAGAGACGCAACAATAGATTAAATAGTCTTTGGTCTTTAGTCGTTAGATCAAAATCAAAAATGTATTAAAAAACCAACGACAAAAATATAAGAGTTTAAGATTAATAAAGTTCCATAGGAACGATTTATATAATAACTTCGGAATTTATTCCGATGAAAAAAAAAATTATGAGTCACAAAATAGTTAGAGCAATTTACGATGATGACGATGTACTTTTAAAAGCAGTAAAAGAAGTACGTGATAATGGCAACCATATAGAAGAGATTTTTACACCTTTTCCTGTACATGGTTTAGATAAGGCAATGGGTTTAGAACCTACCAAACTTGCCATAATGGCGTTTATTTACGGTTTAATTGGTTTAAGTTTTGCGGTTTGGATGATGCAATATATGATGATTTCAGACTGGCCACAAAATATAGGTGGTAAACCAAGTTTTAGTTTTGTTGAAAACATGCCTGCTTTTGTGCCAATTTTATTTGAAATGACCGTTTTCTTTTCTGCACATTTAATGGTAATTACTTTTTATATGCGTAGTAAAATTTGGCCTTTTCAAACAGCAAGTAACCCAGACCCAAGAACTACAGATGATAAGTTTTTAATGGAAGTTACCTTAGAAGGAAATCAAGATGATTTAACTTCTTTTTTAACCAAAACTGGCGCTACAGAAGTAAGTATTGCCGAAAGTCAAGATAATCACTAATTAAGATAAAAATTATAAAATGAAACATTCATTACAAAAAAAGTTGATACACAAACAGATGGTCAATATGAATGTAACATGTTCCGAATTAAAAAATAAAAATGAACACATGAAAAGTTTATTAAAAATAATCGTTAGTATTTTTGTATTAGTAGCACTTGTTTCCTGTAGCGATAACACAAAAAGAAGTGTACAATATATGCCAGATATGTATAGACCAGTACCTTACGAAGCATATTCAAGCAACCCTAATTTTAAAGATGGTTTGACTTCTCAAGCACCAGTAAAAGGAACAATCGCAAGAGGTCAAGTACCTTATGATTATCCTAATACTAACGAAGGTTATGAAGCAGCAAAACTTGAATTTAAATCGCCCTTAGACTCAACAAGTATAGATTTAAAAAAAGGAAAAAAATTATATGGTATTTATTGTGCTATTTGTCATGGTAATAAAGGTGATGGACAAAGTATTTTATCTGAAAGAGATAAATTTAACGGTGTGCCAAACTATAAAAATGTAGATATAACAGAAGGTAGTATTTATCATGTAATAATGTATGGTAAAGGTATTATGGGTTCACACGCATCACAATTAAGAGATGAAGAGCGTTGGCAAGTTGTACATTATGTACAAAAATTAAAAAACGATCTTACAAAATAAATAAATTAATAAAACCTAAACTCCTTTTCTTTTAGGAAAGTTGTGATGGAAATTAACTGAAAAATATGTATCAATTTTCAAGTAAATTAAAAATGTTTTCAATAGTGCTAATGGTTTTTGGACTTTTAGGTATGACTTACGGTTTTTTGACTGTACCTAAAAATGCACACGCAATGGAAGAAATTCTTAATGCAAGTCATGATTCTCATAGTACTCACCAAACGGATACTCATAAAGAAACAAAAACAGCACATAAATCAGACGATCATAGTAATGAAGCACATGCAGAAAAAAATGACCATCAAAAACACGTAGATCATGTATTAATGCAATATAAAAATAGACCTTGGTCAGCAATTTTTATAAACGCATTTTTCTTTTTTATGATTGGTGTTATGGTATTAATTTTTTATGCCATACAATGGGTTGCAGAAGCAGGTTGGAGCATTGTGTTATTTAGAGTAATGGAAGCAATAACAGCTTATATTTTACCAGGATCCATACTTTTATTTATATTTTTATTATTATCAGGATTGCATTTTAACCATATTTATGCTTGGATGGGAGAACATGCGGCACACGACCCAATAATACAAGGTAAAAGATGGTGGTTAAATGAAACTGGTTGGTTAATTCGTTCGGTTTTTTATATTGTAGGTTATAATGTTTTTAGATATTTTTTAGTTAGTAATTCTATAAAATTAGATACTACTAAAGATTATAAAACTTATATCAGAAATAAAAATATTGCAGTAGGATTTTTATTATTCTTTGTAATATCAGAATTATTTTTAGCATTTGATTGGTTAATGTCTTTAGACCCACATTGGTTTAGTCAATTATATTCTTTTTATGTTTTAGCAAGTATGCTAGTAACTGCAATTACTGTTATCGCTATAATAACTATTTATTTAAAAAGTAGAGGTTATTTACCTGAAGTTAACAGTAGTCACTTACATGATTTAGCAAAATTCATGTTTGGTTTTAGTATTTTTTGGACTTACTTTTGGTTTGATCAATTTATGTTACAGTGGTACTCACACCAACCTGAAGAAACAGTATATTTTGTGCCAAGACTTTTAGGTGCTTATCAAATTCCTTTTCTTAGTATGCTGGTTTTAAACTTTGTATTACCAATTTTAATTTTAATGAGTAGTGATTTTAAACGATTAAATTGGTTTATTATGATTGCAGGGTTATCTATCATTACAGGTCATTATATAGATATATTTGTATTAATAGCACCTGCAACAGTTGGTGATAATTTTGGTTTTGGTATTATAGAAATAGCATCACTTTCTTTCTTTTTAGGATTGTTTATATTTATAGTATTTAGGTCATTAACAAAGCACCCATTACAAGCACAAGGAAACCCATTCATGAAAGAAAGCGAAATTTATCACTATTAAAATAATTAGAAGTAATTCTAAAATTAAGAAATCAATTAAAATAAATCAATGAAAGCATTATTTTTTATATTAATATTTGTAGGAATAGCAGTTGCTTTTTGGCAAATTGTTAAACTTCTAGGTCTGTTAAAAAAAGACCAAGTAGCAACTGAAAAAGAGAATAACATTAATGGTTGGTTTATGTTAGGGTTTATGGTTTTTTTATATGGCCTAATGTTAATATCTTTATACAGTTATCGTTATGTGTTGTTGCCAAAACAATCTGCTTCGCTAGAAGGCGAACATATTGATAATTTATTTGTACTAACCATGGGGTTGATTTTGGTAGTACAATTCATTTTACAGTTTATAATCTTCTATTTTAGCTTTAAATATAGAGGGAAAGATAAAAACTATAAAGCAAGATTTTTTGCTGACAGTCATAAATTAGAGATGTTTTGGACTATCGTTCCGACAGTAGTATTAACAGGTTTAATTATTTACGGTATTTGGACTTGGAATATGGTTACCGATGTAACAAACAAAGATGATAATCCTATTTATATCGAGTTATATGCAAAACAATTTCAATGGGAAGCAAGGTATGCAGGTGCAGATAATATCTTAGGAGAAGCCAATGTAAGAAATATTAAAGGTATGAATACTATGGGCGTTGATATGACCGATAAAAATTCGGCAGATGATAAAGCAGTTTTAAAAGAAATTCATTTACCAAAAGGAAGAAAAATTATTTTTCAGATACGTTCGCAAGATGTATTGCATTCAGCTTATATGCCACACTTTAGAGCACAAATGAATTGTGTACCAGGTATGAAAACCTATATGGGTTTTACACCATCAGTTACAACAGAAGAAATGCGTAAAGACGAAGATGTAATTAAGAAAATGAAAGGTATTACAAAAATAAGAAAAGAAAACAGTAAGAAACTGGTTGCCTTAGGGGAAGATCCTTTAGATGATTATGTATTTGATTACCTTTTATTATGTAACAAAATTTGTGGAAACTCACATTATAACATGCAAATGAAAATTGTAGTGGAAAGTGAAGCAGATTTTAATAAATGGTTAGCAACTAAAAAAACCTTAAAACAAGTTTTAAATTAAAAAATTAAACAAAAAGATTATATATTTTAGAATTCTACAAAGAAATCATAAATCATAAAATCATAAACTCATAAATTAATTATGTCCGACCATAAACAAACTTTTATAACAAAATACATCTTTAGTCAAGATCATAAAATGATTGCTAAGCAATACTTAATTACAGGTATAATTATGGCAGTAATTGGTGGTTTTATGTCTATGTTGTTTCGTTTACAATTAGCATATCCTGAACAAAAATTTAGTATTATCGAGGCCTTTTTAGGAAAAGATGGTATGACTCCAGATATGTATATGGGTCTAGTTACAATACATGGTACTATAATGGTGTTTTTTGTATTAACTGCTGGTTTAAGTGGTACATTTAGTAACCTATTAATTCCGTTGCAAATTGGTGCTAGAGATATGGCATCAGGATTCTTAAATATGGTTTCGTATTGGTTGTTTTTCTTATCTAGTGTGTTAATGGTAATTTCAATATTTGTTCATACAGGTATGGCAAGTGCTGGTTGGACAATTTATCCGCCATTATCGGCATTACCACAAGCAATGTCAGGTTCTGGTTTAGGTATGGATTTATGGTTAATCTCTATGGCAATATTTATAGCTGCTTCTTTATTAGGTTCGTTAAATTATATTGTTACTGTACTTAATTTAAGAACAAAAGGTATGAAAATGTCAAGATTACCATTAACTATTTGGGCATTTTTTATTACAGCAATTATTGGTGTAGTTTCTTTTCCAGTATTATTATCGGCAGCATTATTGTTGATTTTTGATAGAAGTTTTGGAACATCATTTTTCTTATCAGATATATTTATTCAAGGAGAAGTATTACATTATCAAGGCGGTTCGCCAATTTTATTTGAACACTTATTTTGGTTTTTAGGTCACCCTGAAGTTTATATTATTTTAATACCTGCATTAGGTATTACTTCAGAAATAATTTCAACAAATTCACGAAAACCCATTTTTGGTTATAGAGCAATGATTGGTTCTATAATTGCCATTGCATTTTTATCTACTATTGTTTGGGGTCATCATATGTTTGTGACTGGTATGAATCCGTTTTTAGGATCTGTATTTACATTTACAACCTTATTAATTGCAATACCATCTGCGGTAAAAGCATTTAACTATATAACAACCTTATGGAAAGGAAATCTCCAACTCAATCCCGGCATGTTATTTTCTATAGGTATGGTTTCCGTATTTATTTCTGGAGGTTTAACAGGTTTAATTTTAGGAGATTCCGCATTAGATATTAACGTACATGATACCATGTTTGTGGTAGCACATTTCCATTTAGTAATGGGTATTTCTGCTTTATTAGGTATGTTTGCTGGTGTATATCATTGGTTTCCTAAAATGTATGGTAGAATGATGAATAAAAATTTAGGATACTTGCATTTTTGGTTGACTATTATTACTGCTTACGGTGTGTTTTTTCCGATGCACTTTACTGGTTTAGCAGGTTTACCAAGAAGATATTTTAATAACGCAGCATTTCCTTTATTTGATGATTTATTATCAATTAATATTGTTATCACTTGGTTTGCTATTGCTGGCGGTATTGCACAACTAATATTTTTAGCAAACTTTTTCTTTAGTATCTTTAAAGGAAAAAGAGCAGTTAAAAACCCTTGGCGTGCTAATACATTAGAGTGGACTGCACCGGTAGAACATTTTCATGGTAACTGGTACGGTGATATTCCTGAAGTACATCGTTGGCCTTACGATTATAGTAAAGTAGATGAAAACGGAGAATATTGGGGTGGACAAGATTTTACACCACAAACAGAACCAATTCGTGAAGGTGAAGAAGAGTTTTAGACTTAAATATTATTAAATTAAATATAATAAAACTTCCTTTTGAAAATTTTCAGAAGGAAGTTTTTAGTTTTTATTAAGTTTTTCGACTTAATAATTAATCTTTAAAGATGATTGTATTTTATTAGTGAGACTCTAAAAAATTATTTTCAATTTTTTAGTTAGTCGAATTAATCCCGATTTTTCAGCGGGATATTGGTTTAATACCAAATTAATTATAAAATCTGTCAAAAATAAATTGAATTATTTTTTGCAAGATTGAAGTTAAAATATTTTAGAATAGCCTTTGTTATGGTAAAATATTTTAAAGAAGATATTGTGAAAAAGAAACAATTTATTTGACTTGTTTTATGGTTAAATTGGTATAATACCTCGACCCTTGGGTCGATTCTTATTATTGGGTTCAGGGTTTGACCTGAGGTTTAATACCTTTTATTTCATTATTACAAAATTACTATTCCGTCAAGAACAATTTTTAAACACATATTTTACTGATTATTAATCGGTTAAATTTTCACTTTATAAAATTTATAAAATAAATTAAAAATTTGTGCAATCCGTGTTTCATCTCTTTAATACGGATGAATAGTTACACAAAATTAAATAGTTTATTTTAAACAGTATGGTTTTTAGTTAAAAAAACGTATATTTGTTTACTAATTTTAAATTTAAAAAAAATGAACAAAAAAACAGCAGCAGAGTCTATTGAGGAATTTAAAAACAATATAGTTTCAAACATACCTGGACTAATAGCATTTGCTATTACGGATTTAGACACAGGTATTGCATTAATCTCACATACAAATGATAAAGATTTTGATCCTGAATTAGCATCTTCTTTTAATTTAGAAGTTGTTAAGTCTAAAATGAAAGCAGTTGAAGCTTTAAACTTAAATGAAAAAATTATTGATATTTCAATTAATTTGGGAGGACAAATTCATATTATTGATATAGCCGATAATGGTGAATATTTTATTTATTTAGCAGTTGATTCTTCACAAAGTAATTTAGGGATGACAAAAAGTTTATTGAAAACTTACAAAAAAGGTTTGCTAACCTAATTATTAATATCGGAATACTTTTTTAATCGTCTATTAATTTTAGATGATTTATATCAAAAATAGGGGTGGTGGTTTATTATGGGTTAAGTTGGGGTTTCTTTATAAATTGTTTTAAAGTTTACATATTTGTAGAAAAAACATATTACGTAAACACTATACAATTACAAGGGGAATTAAGTTATAATACGAATTCAAAAATTTATAAATATTCAAACACTTTATTTCTTTAGTTAAAATTGATAGTAATTAAAAAAAACGTTACTCTCAATGTTTT
>CAYQTF010000056.1:5711-15399 GCA_964420345.1 uncultured Flavobacteriaceae bacterium | reverse complement strand
GATTCTAAACAGTTTCCTAAAACTAAATTTTCTGGTAAAATAGTTGATTATAAAAATGAAGCAGGAGAATATAAAATTATTGGTAAGTTAACAATTCATGGTGTTACAAATGAAGTATCAAGTTCTGTAACAATAAAAAAAGTAGATGGTGTTGTTTATTTAAATAGTGAATTTTCAGTAATGGTTGCAGATTATGGTATTAATATTAAAAGTAAACTAGCTAAAAAAATAGCAGAGAAAGTAAATATAGAATTAAATTTAGAGTTAAAATAATTGAGGGGTTATTTTAATTTTAAAAGGGTTTAAATTTCAATTGAAATTTAAACCCTTTTTTTTATTTAGTCATTTGATAAATACTTACTTCGCAATATTTACAGCACGAGTTTCACGTATAACAGTAACTCTTACTTGACCAGGATACGTCATATCATTTTGAATTTTCTGTGATATATTAAAAGATAATTCAGATGCTTTTAAATCATCAACTTTAGAACTTTCTACAATAACACGTAATTCTCTACCTGCTTGAATTGCATATGCTTTTTGAACACCAGTGAAACCAAAAGCAACTTCTTCTAAGTCTTTTAAACGTTGTATATACGAATCTAACACTTGTCTTCTTGCGCCAGGTCTTGCGCCAGAAATTGCATCACAAACTTGAATAATTGGTGAGATTAATGAAGTCATTTCAATTTCATCATGATGTGCGCCAATAGCATTGCAAACATCTTCTTTTTCTCCATATTTTTTTGCCCATTCCATTCCTAAAAGTGCGTGTGGTAATTCGCTTTCTGTTTCTGGTACTTTACCAATATCATGTAATAAACCTGCACGTTTTGCTACTTTAGCATTTAAACCTAATTCCGATGCCATTAAAGCACAAAGATTTGCAACTTCACGTGAATGCTGTAATAAGTTTTGCCCATAAGAAGAACGATATTTCATGCGACCAATTACTTTAATTAATTCTGGATGTAAACCGTGAATACCTAAATCAATTACAGTTCGTTTACCTACATCAATCATTTCTTGGTCGATATCTTTTTTAGTTTTTTTAACGATTTCTTCAATTCTTGCAGGATGAATTCTGCCATCGGTTACTAATTTATGTAAAGATAAACGTGCAATTTCTCTTCTAACTGGATCAAAACAAGATAAAATAACCGCTTCTGGAGTATCATCTACAATAATTTCAACACCAGTTGCTGCTTCTAATGCTCTAATATTTCTTCCTTCTCTACCAATAATTCTTCCTTTTACATCATCCGATTCAATATTAAAAACCGAAACACAATTCTCGACCGTTTGTTCTACACCAACACGTTGTATAGTAGATAAAATTATTTTTCTTGCATCTTGTTGTGCCGTTAACTTTGCTTCTTCCATAGATTCTTGGATAAAAGCCATGGCATCTGTTTTTGCTTCGTCTTTTAAAGATTTTGTTAATTCTTCTTTGGCTTCATCAGCAGATAAACCAGATAAAACTTCTAATTGTTTTACATGGCTTTTATGCAAAGTTTCTACTTCCGATTTTTTCTTATCTAGAAAATCTAATTTATAATTAAAATCTTCTTCTTTTTTATCTAGAGAAACATTTAGTTTTTTGTTTTTATCTAATTCTTGTGAAACCTTAGATTCTTTTTCACGAATTCTTTTTTCAGCATCTACAACCTTACTTTCTCTTTTTTGAATGTGTCTTTCATGATTTGATTTCATCTCAATAAAACGTTCTTTGGCTTGTAAAATTTTGTCTTTTTTTAAACCTTCGACTTCAATACGTACTTCTTTTAAAGTTGTTTTAGAAGTAATATTCGCTTGTTTTATTATAGAAGAAGCTTTCTTTTTTGCGCTTATAAGCATTCTAGATGCTTTGCTTTTTTCGAGTACTTTGGCTATAATAAATCCGATTACTATACCTATAATTGTGCCAATAATTGGCAATAACATTTCGTTCATTTTTTTATGCTTTATGCTTTATGCTTTTGGCAATATGCCACATAAAAGCGGTTGTTTTCTTTTGGTCTTTTGTGTTTTTAATTTGTAAAACCAAAAAACCTACATTAGAAAGGTTTATTAAACTCCTGTAAGACAGGTTTAGGACTAACTGATTGATCAAAAATCTAAAGTACTTTTAGTCGAGACAAGTCATCGACTTAAACAAAGTAATCAGCACGATTTAGCAACCAAGACTTATCCTTTTTAAATGAATAGTGTTGAGTTTATTAAACAAATAACTAATGTAGGTAGTAATTGTTATATTTTATAAAGAACTTATTTAATTTTTAAGTGAGAATCTAATATTTCATTAATCTCGCTTAATTTATGTTCGACATTTTTAATGTCATTTTCATCAAAAACTTTTTTAACTTCTAATTGTGATGCAAATTGTAAAGCACACATTGCCAATACGTCTTGCTTGTCTTGCACTGCGTAACTTTGAGAGAATTTTTTAGAAAGTTCACCAATTTTTTTGACGGCACTTCTAACACCTTCTTCTTCTTCTAATTTAATAGTTAGCGGATAAACTCTATCTGCAATAGTTACTTTTATTTTTAACTTTTCACTCATATTAGTTATTCACTTAATTGAACAATACACTTGTCAATCTCCCGAATTAAAGTATTAATCTTAATCTTCGTTAAATGTTTATCTTCTTTGCTACCTACAATTGCATTTGCAACTTTTAAGGATTCGTGTTTTTCATTTAATCCTTTTATGAAATCATCTTGTTCAGAAACTTTATCCATCAACAACTGCTCCGTTTGCTTTAATAACGTGTTTTCGTTTTGCAGTTGTTCTTGCTTTAAAATTAATCTTGTTAACTTATCTTCCAATAAATCAACCATTTCTAATACATTATTCATTCATCAAAGAAGTATAAACTTATTCTACAAAGTTAGAATTAATTCTATTAAAACACAAAAAATAAGCATAGTTTGTTTGAAGATAAAATTTATAAATCATTTTTTGGCAAAGTTTTTGTAATTTTGACCACATATTATCACCCAATTTTATTAATTAAATTTGCTATGTTACAGAAATTAACCTTATTTTTTTTTATATGTTGTTTACATATTGGTTTTTCACAAACTTCTATAGATGTAAATAATAAGTATCCGCAAAATTACTTTCAAAACCCTGTTGATATTCCGTTAATATTATCGGCTACATTTGGTGAATTGCGTACCAATCATTTTCATGCAGGTATTGATATTAAAACACAAAAAAAAGAAGGTATTTTGGTGAATTCGATTGCCGAAGGTTATGTTTCTAGAATAAAAATTAAACATTGGGGTTATGGTAAAGCGATTTATATAAAACACCCGAATGGCTATACAAGTGTTTATGCACATTTACAAAAGTTTTCGCCAAAAATTGAAGCATATATTAAAAAACAGCAATATGCAAAAGAATCATACGAAATACAGTTATTCCCTGGCGCGAATACTTTAAAAGTAAAAAAAGGAGAGTTAATCGCTTATAGCGGAAATACTGGCGGATCTACAGCACCACATTTACATTTTGAAATTAGAGATTCTAAAACCGAAAAAATAATTAATCCGTTATTATTTGGGATAAAAGTTAGCGATCATAGAAAACCAGTAATAAAAAGTGCTTATGTTTATCCGTTAGACGATTTGTCTAATGTAAATAATTCAAAATCACAACAGAAAATACAATTTGTAAAACAAGAAAATGGCGATTTGTTAGCTTCTAAAGTTTTTGCATCTGGCGCAATTGGTTTTGGTGTAAAAGCATTCGATAGACTAGATGATGCGCCTAACAAAAACGGTATTTATAATTTAGAGTTATGGGTAAATAAGCAAAAACGTTATGAGCATACTTTAGAAACTTTTTCTTTTGCAGAAGGAAAATATGTTAATTTATTAATAGATTATTCGCATAAATACTATAAGCATGAACGAATTCAGAAATGTTTTGTAGTACCAAATAATAAATTGAGTATCTATAGCGATTTGGTAAATAAAGGTATTGTCTATGTGGAAGATGGTTTGACTTACAACATCGAAATTATTGCAACAGATATTTCAGGTAATAAAACAAAACTAATTATACCTGTAGTTGGTAAAAAAGAAGAACCAATAGTTTCGGTTAATGAAGCGACAAGTTCTGCTTTTAATACTAAGATCACAACGCATTATTTTAAAAGAAGTGACTTTAATACACTAACCAAAGATAATGTTACGATTGCGATTCCTAAATATAGTTTTTATGAAGATATAAAATTCGATTTTTCGTATAAAAATGGTATCGTAAAAATTCATAATGGTTCTGTACCATTACATAAAAATTTCACTTTAACTTTTAATACTTCCGATTATTCACCCGAAGAAAGAAAAAAATTATTTATTGCAAAAGTTAAAAAAAGTGGTCATCTATCTTATGTTTATACAAAACGGAAAGAGAATAAACTATATGCCAACACAAAAAAATTAGGAAATTACAAATTAGCAAGCGACTATGTGAAACCAACAATTGTACCTAAAAATTTTAAAAATGGCCAATGGTTATCTTCAAATAAAACATTAAAAGTAACAATAAAAGATAAATTAACAGGTATTAAAAATTATAGAGCAACTATTGATGGCAAATGGATTTTAATGGAATACGAACCTAAAACAGGTGTACTAACGTATGATTTTAGTGATAAAGAATATACCACTGCAAAGCACAATTTAAAAATTATAGTTTCTGATCAGGTTAATAATACTAAAACGTATATTGCAACGTTTTATAGAAAGAAATAAAGTCATTGCTAAGGTGCAAAGCAAAGACAAGGCAATCTTTAACATTATAAAGTTAACTCCATTGAAAAAATATTTATCACTCCTAATCTTACTATTTTCCACCAATTTAATTTATAGTCAAACAGCATCCGTTATCGGTACTATATCCGATGAATTTAACAAACCAATAAAAGATGTTTCGGTTACTTACGGAACTTTTGGAACAACTACAGATATTAACGGAAATTATAATTTGAGTATTACTACCAAAAGTTCTAAAAGAGTTACTATAAAATATACTCATATTACCTATAAAACTAGAACAAAAAGAATAAATATAAAAAGAGGAAAAACTTCTAATGTTGCACCTTTAATAATGATTTTTGGTGCGGAAGAATTAAATGAAGTTGTTGTAGATGGTGTTAAAAAGAAAATAGAAGAAAGAAGAGCAGCCGGAATTGAAAAATTTGACAAAAAAGAAATTGAAAATATAACAGCAATTGGTGATGAAATTAAAGCGGTAATAGCAAATAAGGGTTTAGGAGTTTCTTCATCTAACGAAGAAAGTTCTACATATAATGTACGTGGTGGAAATTATGATGAAAATTTAGTATATGTAAATGGTATTGAGGTTTATAGACCATTTTTAGTTCGTTCAGGACAACAAGAAGGTTTAAGTTTTGTAAACATTAATTTAACTAAAAACGTATTGTTTTCTTCGGGTGGATTTCAAGCAAAATATGGCGATAAATTATCTTCGGTTTTAGATATTGAATATCGTAAACCGAAAGACTTTGCGGTTTCTTTTGATGCTAGTTTATTAGGCGCAAGTTTAACTATTGAAGATAGATTGTTGAACGATAAATTATCGGCAATAATCGGCGCAAGATATAGAGATAATAGTTTAATTGTAAACTCTAAAGATATAGAAACTAATTTTAGACCAAGTTTTGTAGATGTACAATCGTATCTGTCTTATGAGTTTTCGGATAAATTAACTTTAGATTATTTAGGTAATTTTGCGTTAAATAAATACGATTTTCAACCTGTTTCTAGAGTTACAAGATTTGGCACAGTTGCATCTGCACAGGCATTAGTGGTAAATTATGATGGTAAAGAAGAAGATCGTTATTTGACTGTTTTTTCCGCTTTAAGCGCAAATTATAAAGTGAATGATCGATTAAAATTAAATCTAACAACTTCTGTTTATAATACCCAAGAAGAAGAGTATTTTGATATTGAAGCTTTTTATAGTATTGGTGATGTAAATGCAGATTTTGGAGGTGAAAATTTTGGTGATGTAGAATTTGCACAATCTATTGGTTCGCAACTAGATCATGCAAGAAATGATTTAGATGCTTTAATTAATAATGTATCTTTTAGAGCAACATATAAATTAACTAAAGACGTAATAAAAGATGTTTTTGAATTTGGAGCAAAATACCAACATGAAGATATTAAAGATAGAATTAGAGAGTTTGAAGTGTTAGATTCTGCTGGTTTTTCAATTCGCCCGCCAGGTTTGGTTGGCAATTTTAATGACGAACCTTATGAGGCTTTTTCTGGACCAATTGTTCCATTTATAAATATTAGAGCAACTAATAGAGTGAAAATAGATAGATTAACTGCTTTTGCTCAATGGAATAGAGAAACTTATATTAATGAAGATACTAAAGTTTGGTTTAATTTAGGCGCAAGAGTCCATAATTGGAATGCTGATGATGGTTTAGGAAATTCATCAAATCAAACAGTTATTAGTCCAAGAGCAACATTTGCTATTAAGCCTGAAAATTGGAAGAAAGATATATTGTTCCGTTTTGCGACTGGTTTCTATTATCAACCACCATTTTATAAAGAGTTGCGTGATATAAGTGGCGTTGTAAATGTGAATGTAAAGGCACAAAAATCACTTCATTTTGTTTTAGGATCTGATTATAATTTTAAATTATGGGATCGTAATTTTAAACTAGTAACCGAAGCATATTATAAAGATATTACAGATGTTAATCCGTTTACTATAGACAATGTACAAATAAGATATGCAGCAAAAAATAATGCTGTTGCTTATGCTACAGGTTTAGATATGCGTATTAGTGGAGAATTTGTACCAGGTACAGAATCGTATTTTACTTTCGGGTTTTTAAAAACAGAAGAAAACATAGATGATCGAGGTTATATTGATAGACCAACTGACCAACGTTTAAAATTTGGTGTCTTGTTTCAAGATTATTTACCAATGAATAGAAATTTCAAAATGTTTTTAAATATGTTATATAATACAGGAGTTCCTGGTGGTTCACCAACTGGAGCAGATCCGTATTTATTTCAAAATAGATTAAAAGATTATTTTAGATCGGATATTGGTTTTAATTATATTTTAGTAGATGCTGAAAAACCTGCAACAGCAAATTGGTTAAAAAACTTTAAAGAATTAAGTATTGGTTTAGAATTGTTTAATATGTTTGATGTGCAAAATTCGATTACAAATACTTGGGTTAGAGATGTTTCTTCTAGACGTTCTTTTGCAATACCAAATTTTTTATCTGGTAGAATTTTGAATGTTAAAGTTGGCATGAAGTTTTAAGTGTTGGTATTAATTTTGAAAAGTTATTTTTATTAATTGCTTTTATCAAATTTACCCTAGTAATTTACAACATTATATATAAAACATTGAAACGATTTTATATATAGTCTCGTTGATAAAGTTACTCCAATACAGAATAATTATGTTTTTATATAAAAATAACTTTATTCACTTAAATAATGAGTCATTTTCACAAAAAAAAATACGTACAAATAGTGAAAAAACTTAATAAAAATTAGAAATCTCAAATTCGGTTCTTCTATTAATTTGATGTTCGGCTGTAGAACATTTTATGCCATCTGCACATCTATTTTTAAGCCTTGTTTCGCCATAACCAATACCTTTTACTTTTTTTGGTGAGAAATGTCCATTTTTTAAAATATAAATTACAGTTTCTTCTGCTCTGCGTTGCGATAAGTTTTTATTGTATTTATGTGAAGACCTACTATCGGTATGTGATGTTACTAATAATTCAATATTAGGGCATTTTCGCATAATGCTAATTACGTTATCTAATTCTCTTGCTGCATCTGCTCTTATGTAAGACGAATCGTAATCAAATAAAATATTGTTTAAAGCGTCTAATTCTGCTTGGCATCTATTAAATTCTTTTAAAGACAAACCATTTTTAATAATAGGTGTTTCAGGAACTAATTTTTCAACCTCAACTTCATCTTCATCTTCGATTTCGACAACGTTTTTATAAAAAGAATAAATATCATTTAAGCCTTTACCATTAATTCTATTGGAAGTAAAAAAACCAGATTTATTATTTTTTATTATTTTAAAACTTAAATCATTTTTATTGCTATTAAATGGTTTTCCAATATTAATTGCTTCAGAATTATCGTTTAAATTAATGGAGTAAATATCTAAATTACCTAAACCATTTCTTCCGTTAGAAGAAAAATAAAGTATATTGTCTTTAATAAAAGGTGTCGTTTCTTCATTAATGGTATTTACTTTAGAACCTAAATTAATTGGTTCGCTAAAGGTGTTTTCTCCAGTTATTTTTACTTTAAAAATATCGAAAGAACCAATACTGCTTTCCATATTAGAGGCAAAATATAAGGTTCGTCCATCATTACTCAATGTTGGATGACCGACAGAATATAATTCGCTATTGAATGCTAATTTTTTAATATTCACCCAATAACTAGGTGTTATTACATCTGCTTTGTAGATTTCTAAATGTGGCCTTGATTTTTTTCTGCTGCTATTTCTTGTAAAATAAACTGTTTTTAAATTTTTAGTGAAAACGGCATCTAATTCATCGTATTTAGAATTGACTGTCGGTCCGATTAATTTACTTTTAATAATCTTTCCTTCTAGATTTGTAATACCAATATAGAATTCTAAGTCGCTTCTAAGGATACTAGTTTTTCTTCTTTCAATGCGTTTTAAAAGTCTCGCTTTTCTTTTTTTATTTATTCTAGCAAGTCTTCTTTTTATTCTATTTTGTCTATATTTATTTGTTATTTGTAATCTTTTTTTTGGAGCAGTAAAAAGAATAAAATTATTTGTATAAAATGAAGTGCCAAACGTACTGTGTTGGTCATTTATAATACTATTATGTATGCTGTATTCTTTGTTTTGTGCGTTAAAATTTATAGTAAATAAAGTAATTAATAAAAACAATATAATTTTACTCATTTCAATTAATTATAATTTAAAGTAATGTATAACTAAAAATTTGAAACCTCAAATTCTGTTCTTCTATTAATTTGATGTTGCGCTTCGGTACATTTAATACCGTCGGCACATCTATTTCGTAATCTTGCTTCACCGTAACCAACACCTTTTATTCTGTTAGAAGAAAACCTGCCATTTCGTATTATATAAGCAACTACATTTTCTGCTCTTTGTTGTGATAATGATAAGTTGTAATCAAATTCAGCCCTACTATCTGTATACGAATTTGCGAGAACATTAATATTTGGACATTGTCTCATTATTTTAATAACCTTATCTAATTCATTTGCTGCATCTGCACGAATATAGACTTTATTATAATCAAAATATACATTATTCAAATTATCGAACATATATTGACATTTATCAAACTCATTGGCGTTGATGTATCTATTTTTTAATTCGTTTATATATTGTAGTTCTATTTGTAATTTTGTTTGATTTTCAGAATTTGTATTTGTTGTAATTTCATTTTCAGTTTCCACGGTATTATTAACAATAGAATTAGTTGATTTGGTTATTCCTAAATCTTTTTTACGTTGCTCAATTGATTTTGAGGTGTTTGCTATAATTTGATTTTCCGTTTCCGAGGTATTATTAACAATATATTTAGTTGATTTGGTTATTCCTAAATCTTTTTTACGTTGCTCAATTGATTTTGAGG
>CAYQTF010000056.1:0-5611 GCA_964420345.1 uncultured Flavobacteriaceae bacterium | reverse complement strand
CAATATATTTAGTTGATTTGGTTATTCCTAAATCTTTTTTACGTTGCTCAATTGAATTATAGGTATTTGTTGTAATCTGATTTTCCGTTTCTGTAAGTTTTTTAACTATAATTTTTTCATTTTCAACTATATTTTCTGTAGTATTATTCTCATTTTCAAAATAATAAATATCATAATTACCATGACCGCCTTCTCTATTAGAAGAGAAATATCCAGCATTACCACTATTTTTTTTAATGAAAGCTACATCGTCCTTTTTACTATTAATTGTAGCACCCAAATTTATTGCTTTAGCATTATCTTTTAATTCTATAGCGTAAATATCTTGACCTCCAAATCCGTTTCTACCATTAGAAGAAAAATATAAAGTATTATCAAAAACAAATGGTGTAGTTTCTTTGTTAGAAGTATTGATTTCTGAACCTAGATTTTTAGGTTTACTGTAAGTATTATTACCTAAAATAGTTACTTTAAATATGTCTAATGAACCTAAAGTGCCATTCATATCTGATGCAAAATACAAAGTTTTATTATCTGCACTTAAACTTGGGTGACCAACCGAATATTCTTTACTACAAAAAGGGAGTTTTTTTATGTTTACCCAATAACCTGGTGTAACAACATCACCTATAAACAGATCTAAATGATCGTTATTACTTCTTGTAAAATAAACTTTTTTATTATCATTTGTAAATGTAAGGTCAAGTTCGTCAAATTCAGAATTAACATCTTTACTAAGTTTTTCTTCGTTATTAATACTGCCATATTCATCGATAAAACCAAAATAAAAATCTAAACTTATAACTTGTTTTGATTTTTTTTTCTTTCTTTTTTTTGTAGTGTTTTTTAATTTTGTAGGTGATGAATAAATTAAGAAGTCATTATCAAAATAAGTAGCACCAAAATTGAAGTTAGCGTTGTTTATATTGCTATTTGTAATTTTGTAATCTTTACTTTGAGAGAAAAGAGAATTAAAAATTAAACAAATTAATACGAGGGTTATTAATTTTTTCATGGCAGATGTCTTGAGAGACAACAAATCTACGAATTTTTAATTGAACTTATGAAATAAAAAACAGGAGTTTGTTCTATTTTGGCTGAGTTCTAATAAAGACAGCAAAATATATAAATAACCACTTTATTCGTGAGACTCTAAAAAATTATTTTCAAATTTTTAGTTAACCGAACTAATCCCGCTTTTTCAGCGGAATATTGGTTTAATACCTCGACCCTTGGGTCTCCCGACACTTCGGGCTATTATTGGGTTCAGGACTTGCCCTGAGGTTTAATACCTTTTATTATACTTATTATATAGGGTTTTTTCCCACAGATAACGCAGATTCTCGTAGAAAAAATCTGCGAGAATCTGCGTTATCTGCGGAAAATGTTTTAGGACCAGTGTTAAAAAGACTTAAAACTAATGTTGTTAAGCATAGAACTTCGCCTTCTATTTTAAAACTTTTTCAATTATTTTACCTGTATTACCGTTAGGGAATTCAATTTTTAATAAAGAAGAAATTGTTGGTGCTAAATCTATTATAGGAATGTATTTTTTTGTATTTCCTTTGTTTATACCAAAACCATAAAAAATTAATGGTATATGTGTGTCATAACTATAACCAGTACTATGACCGGAACCTTTTTCGTGATAAAAAACAGTGTTTGGTGTTGGTATTAATATTAAATCACCAGATATTTTTTGATTGTAACCATTTTGTGTGTAATGTAAAATACCATTTGTAAAGTTTGTACTTTGTAAGGTATGAGCAGAAATACATTTATCAATACCTTCAAAATTTATAATATCATTAATTAATTTTTCGGATACTTCTTTACGGCTTAGGTTTAATCGTTCTAACTCTTTCTTATTATAGAACAGTTGTAAGTTTGAAATATTTTCAATTAAATTGGTGCTATTAAAATATTTTAAAGTTAAATTATCTACGTATTCTTCAAATGAAGAACGATCAAATAATATAGATGGTATTTTTAATGATTTTAAATACGGGTGTGCGCTTAAAGCACCGTGATCTGCGGTTAAAAACAGCGTGTAATTTTCTTGACCAACTTTAGTATCTAAAAACGTTATAAAATTTGCTAAATCTAAATCTAAACGCAAATAAGTGTCTTGAACTTCTTTAGAATCTACACCAAATGTATGGCCAATATAATCGGTACTTGAAAAACTAATACTTAAAAAATCGGTTTCTTTATTTTGACCTAGATTTTCGCCAATAATTGCTGCTTTAGCAAAATCGACTAAAAAAGTATTACCTAATGGTACTTTTTTAATTAAACTGTAACTTCCTTTTTCTTTAAATATTTTAGAGATTTCATGCGGAAAAGTGACATCATTTTCTCCTTTTAAATTTTCTTCAAAATTATTATCATCTGCAATACTTTCGGTATAACTGTCAATATTATAGAGAGTTTTCCAATCTTGATTTAAGTAAGTTTTTACTATTTTATTTTTATTAAAAGTTTTTACCCAATTTGGTAACTCATCCATATAATAATTACTTGAAATAAAATTACCCTCTTTTTTTCCTCTAAACCAATATGCAGCATTTGCGGAATGCCCAACTGGCAATATTGCTGCTCTATCTTTTAGACTAATACCAATAACTTTACCTTTATTTAATTGTGCTAAATGTAATTGATCCGAAATAGTGGTAACATTTAATCTGTTTGGTGATTTTTTCCCTCCTTTTTTTCCTCCAATAGTTTTAAAATCAGCATCATCAACACAGTAAATCATTTTATTAGTTTTCTTGTCGAACCAATTATTTGCAACAATGCCATGTATGTCTGGCGTAGTACCTGTATAAATTGATGCATGACCAACCGCAGTATGTGTTGGCACATAATTTAAATGAACGTTTTCGCAATTAAAACCACTATTAATTAATTTTTTAAAACCAGTATCACTAAACTTATCATAAAATTTTATTAGATAATCATAACGCATCTGATCCACAACAATGCCAACTATCAATTTTGGTCTTTTGGTATTAAAATCATTTTTATTCTGACTAAAACAACTATTCACTAAAAGTAGTATAACTAGCGTTAAAAATATATTCTTCATTTTATAAAATTTATCAAAAGTAACTTATTTGTGAGACTCTAAAAAATTATTTCAATTTTTTAGTTAGCCATGCCTTTGGCTTTGTAAGTCGAATAAATCCCACTTTTCGGCGGGATATTTTTAAATGCTTCTGTCCTTTTGTCACGTCTTTAGCGTGATGGGTTGATTTCCATTATTAGGTTTAGGGCTTGCCCAAAGGTTTAAGACCTTTTTATTTTTTTAAATTATTCCGTTCTTAACAATAGGTTAACGTTACTTTTTATATTTTAGCGTTCTGTTATGAATTATATAGAACACATAGGAAAATATTTTAAGATGCTAGGTCAAGTTTTTAAAAGACCTCAAAAAGGAAATGTTTTTAGAGAATCTTTAGTAAAAGAATTAGATGATTTAGGTAATAAATCCTTAGGTATTTCTGCGTTCATTGCTTTTTTTGTTGGCGGCGTTGTTGCTATTCAAACTGCATTAAATGTTGATAATCCGTTAATTCCAAAATATTTAATTGGTTTTGCAACAAAGCGATCCATCATATTAGAATTTGCGCCAACATTTATAGCTATTATTTTAGCAGGTAAAGTAGGTTCGTTTATTACATCAAGTATTGGTACTATGCGTGTAACAGAACAAATTGATGCTTTAGAAGTAATGGGTATTAATTCGCTAAATCATTTAGTTTTACCAAAAATAATTGCAACAGTTTGTTTCTATCCGTTTATAATTGTAATTGCTATGTTTTTAGGAATTTTTGGTGGTTATGTTGCCGGAAATTTAACAGGTTTGTTTTCCACTGCAGATTATATTTACGGCATACAATTAGATTTTGATCCCTTTTTAGTTTTTTATGCCATAATTAAAACCATGGTTTTTGCTTTTGTAATTGCAACCATACCATCATATCATGGTTATTATGTAAAAGGCGGTTCGTTAGAAGTTGGTAGAGCAAGTACACAAGCAGTAGTTTGGACAAGTGTAGTGATTATTCTATTAAACTATTTTTTAACCCAAATGTTATTAAGTTAAAATTATGATTGAAGTAAAAGAAATACATAAATCATTTGGTGATGCACATATTTTAAAAGGAATTTCCGCAACTTTCGAGAAAGGAAAAACAAGTTTAATTATTGGTCAAAGTGGTTCTGGAAAAACGGTATTTATAAAATCGATGTTAGGTTTGCATATACCCGAAGAAGGTGATATTTGTTATGATGGTAGAAATTATAGCGAAATGTCAACAGATACTCGTAGAGATTTAAGAAAGGAAATCGGCATGGTTTTTCAAGGTTCTGCATTGTTCGATTCTTCCACAGTAGAAGAAAATGTAATGTTTCCGTTAAAAATGTTTACGCATCAATCTAAAGCAGAAATGTTAGAGCGTGTAAATTTTGTTTTGAATAGAGTAGATTTAGATAATGCAAATGTAAAATATCCTGCGGAATTATCTGGCGGAATGCAGAAAAGAGTCGCTATTGCAAGAGCAATAGTAATGAATCCTAAATATTTATTTTGTGATGAACCTAATTCAGGTTTAGATCCTAGAACGGCAATTTTAATTGATAATTTAATTCAAGAAATAACCGATGAGTATAATATTATTACGGTAATTAATACGCATGACATGAATTCGGTTATGGAAATAGGCGAAAAAATTATTTTTTTAAAAGATGGGATAAAAGCATGGGAAGGAACAAATAAAGATATTTTTAAAACCGATAATAAAGCAGTAACCGATTTTGTATATTCCTCTAACTTATTCAAAAAAGTAAGACAAGCGTATTTGATGGAAGATCAAAAATAAAACACAAACTTATTTTAACAGACTAAAAACCTGTTTAGTTAAATTTATAGAATACTAAATTCGTGGAAATTTGTGTAATTCGTGGCGAAAATCAGCAAAATCAGCGGAAAATAAAATCAACTAAATGAAAACCGCAACAATAACCGAACTTAAAAAAGAATTAGCACATCATTCTTCAAAAGAATTGGTAGAACTTTGTTTGCGTTTATCTAAATTTAAAAAGGAAAACAAAGAACTATTAACCTATCTTTTATTTGAAGAAGAAAATGAAAACCTATATATTTTAGGTATAAAAGAAGAGATAAAAGAACAGTTTGAAGTAATGAATACTAAAACGTATTATTTTATCAAAAAATCTGTTCGAAAAATATTACGTTCCGTAAAAAAGTATATTCGCTATTCTAAAAAGAAAGAAACCGAAATAGAATTATTGCTTTATTTTTGTTTTGAATTAAAAAAAATCACCAAACCAATAATTAAAAATGTAACGCTTCAAAATATTTTTGATAGACAAATTGAAATGATAAGAAAGGCAATATTAAAATTGCATGAAGATTTGCAGTTTGATTATAATGAGGAGTTGAAAAATTTAGTAGAATGCTAATTATAGAAAGTTATTGATTTTATTAAATATTTCCCTGTATTTTACATCATATATAAAACATTAAAAACGATGGTTCTACTACAAATTTAGTGGGTAAAGATTTAACCCGCCATGAAAGAAGAGT
>CAYQTF010000055.1:0-15703 GCA_964420345.1 uncultured Flavobacteriaceae bacterium | reverse complement strand
TATTTTCAACAACTTTTGTTTGTTTATAGATGTAATTCAAATTATTGAAACTCATAAACGCATCACGTAATGCCTCGTGGTAACTTCTTTTATACTCTTTTAATCTACTTTTACCCTTTTTGCTTTTTAGAATTATTTCTTTTCTACAATCTTTAATTTCTATTTCAAGAATCGTTGTTAAAAAATTAGATGATTTTATTACGTCAACATACATGCCTAAACAAGGGTTTTCGTATAAATCATTTGGTATTTTATCACTTTTATTTAAAACTGTAAAATTTTCTTTTTCGAATAAAAACTTTGTTAATGACACAAGTTTAAATTGATCTTCGGATTTTAAAAAATCATATTTCTCAGGTAATACAATATATTTATATTGATTTAAATTTTGCGCTATCGAAATAGCACAAAATAAAATAAGCACAAAAAATGACAATTTATGTTTCATATGTTTATATTTATTGTTTTTTAACGGTCACATGCTGTTCGCTATTAATCATTCTTTTAGGTGACAAAATTTTAACATGCTCGTTTTATAATTTATTTTTTAAACTGATTAGAAATTTTTTCTGCTTTCCTACTTTCCGAATAATCGTAAAAACCTTCGCCTGATTTAATACCTAATTTACCTGCTTGTACCATATTTACTAATAAGGGGCAAACTGCGTATTTCGGATTTTTAAATCCATTATACATTACCTCTAAAATCGAAAGGCAAACGTCTAAACCAATAAAATCTGCTAATTGTAATGGTCCCATCGGATGTCCCATACCTAATTTCATTACATTATCAATTTCATAAACACCAGCAACACCATTGTACAAAGTTTCAATTGCTTCATTAATCATTGGCATTAAAATTCTGTTAGCAACAAAACCAGGATAATCATTAACCTCTAACGGAACCTTATTTAATTTTTTAGATAATTCCATTATGGTTTCTGTAACTTCATTACTTGTGGTGTAACCTCTAATAATTTCCACCAATTTCATAATTGGCACAGGATTCATAAAGTGCATACCAATTACTTTATCAGGCCTACTTGTAGCGCTTGCTATTTTAGTAATTGAAATAGAAGAAGTATTTGTTGCTAATATTGCATTTTTAGGTGCAAATTCATCAATGGTTTTAAATATTTTTAGTTTTAAACTTTCATTTTCTGTTGCCGCTTCTACTACCAAATCGGCGTTTTTAACACCATCTTCTGTTTTGGTAAATGTGGTAATATTATTTAGTGTAGTGTTTTTTATAGCTTCGGTTATTCTTTCTTTAGAAAGTAATCTGTCTAAATTTTTAGTGATTGTTGCTATTCCTTTTTCAAGGGACGCTTCTGAAATATCGATTAAATTTACTCTAAAACCATTTTGTGCAAAAACATGTGCGATTCCGTTACCCATTGTTCCTGCTCCAATTACTGAAATATTTTTCATTTATATCTTGTTTTTTTTCGGATTGTCATCCGAATTCGGAATAAATTCCGAAATTAATATATTATTCGTTCCTATGGAACTTTAATTTTGTTTTAAAATTTTTATGTTTACCTAAAGCATATCGCCTAAAACCTAATTGCCTATTGCTAATTTAATTAAAAACAATCAATTATTTGTTGCGCTACTTTTAATGCTTTTGTGGCATCGTTTAAGGTAACAATTGGTGCTGTGTCATTATTTATGGCATCTGCAAAGGTTTCCAATTCATCTAAAATCGCATTATTATTTTCTATAATTGGATTTTCAAAATAAATTTGTTTTTTAATGCCTTCCGCATTTTGTAAAATCATTGCAAATTCATCTGGATTTTCAGGCACATCTTTCATTTTAACGACTTCACTTTTCTTTTCTAAAAAATCTACAGAAATGTAAGCGTCTTTTTGAAAAAACCGAGTCTTTCGCATATTTTTCATCGAAATTCTACTAGCAGTTAAATTAGCGACACAACCATTTTCAAATTCAATTCTTGCATTGGCAATATCTGGCGTTTCACTAATAACACTAACACCACTAGCATGTACATTTTTAACTTTAGAATTTACCACGCTTAAAATAATATCAATATCATGAATCATTAAATCTAAAACTACAGGCACATCAGTACCACGCGGATTAAATTCTGCCAAACGATGTGTTTCTATAAACATTGGCGAATCGATTAAATTTTTAACCGCTGTAAATGCAGGGTTAAAACGCTCTACATGCCCAACCTGACCTTTTACATGATGTTGACTTACTAATGTTCTGAGTGCAACAGCTTCGTTGACTGTTTTTGTAATTGGTTTTTCGATAAAAATATGTTTTCCTGCCGAAATCGCTTCTTTTGCACAATCGAAATGTGATAATGTTGGCGTTACAATATCGACAACATCTACAGCATTTATTAATTCGGTAACTGTGTTAAAATATTGATAACCAAATTCTTTTGCCACTTTTTTGGCATTTGTTTCGTCCGCATCATAAAAACCAATCAATTCATATTTAGATGATTGATTTAATAATTTTAAATGTATTTTCCCTAAGTGACCTGCACCTAAAACACCAACTTTTAGCATAATTTTAAATTTTATCAAAAATACAAAATCTAATATTTAATTTGTTTTTTTTTAGCATAAATTTATATATTTTTGCTTTGTGAATGATTTACCAAAACATCAAGGTTTACGAAATCAACTTGTAAAGCTACTAAAAGAGAAAGGTATTAAAGACAAAAATGTTTTAGATGCCATAAATAATATACCTCGACATTTATTTTTAAATTCCAGTTTTTTAGATCATGCGTATAAAGATAAAGCTTTCCCGATAGGTGCAAATCAAACGATCTCTCAACCTTATACGGTTGCTTATCAAACCGAATTATTACAACTAAATAAAGGTGATAAAGTATTAGAAATCGGTACAGGTTCGGGTTACCAAACTGCGGTTTTAATTCAATTAAAATGTGAAGTGTTTAGTATTGAAAGACAAAAAGAATTGTTTTTAAAAACTAAAAATACACTGCCAAAAATAGGTTATGTTGCAAAAAAACTTATCTATGGCGATGGTTATAAAGGTCTAAAAGAAAATGCACCTTTCGATAAAATATTAGTTACCGCAGGCGCGCCATTTGTACCAAAAGCATTATTATCTCAACTTAAAATTGGCGGTAGGTTAGTGATACCTATTGGAGAAAAAAATCAAATAATGACTTTGTTTATTCGTAAAAGTGAAAAAGAATTTATTAAAGAAGAATTTGACGCTTTTAATTTCGTTCCTTTTTTAAAAGATGTGAATAAATAACTTCTAAAACTCAAGTAATAAATATGACTTTTATTAGGAGTTATAATAGGGATATACTTTTTCATAAATAAACTTTCTATTAAACCATAAATTCGTATTTTCGCAAATACAAACTCATCAAATAAAATGAAATTACTACAAGATTTAAACGTAATAATAACAGGAGCAACTCGAGGAATAGGTAAAGGTATCGCCGAAGTTTTTGCAAAAAATGGTGCGAATATCGCTTTCACTTATAGTTCATCTGTAGATGCGGCAAATACTTTAGAAAAAGAATTAACTGCACTTGGTGTAAAAGCAAAAGGTTATCAATCTAACGCAGCAGATTTTGATGCAGCGCAAGAATTTGCAGCAGATGTATTAAAAGAATTTGGTTCGATTGACGTTTTAATAAATAATGCAGGAATAACTAAAGATAATTTGTTAATGCGAATGTCAGAAGAAGATTTTGATAAAGTACTTTCAATTAATTTAAAATCCGTTTTTAATTTAACCAAAGCGGTAATTAGACCAATGATGAAACAACGCAAAGGTTCTATTATTAATATGAGTTCGGTTGTTGGTGTTAAAGGTAATGCTGGTCAAGCAAATTATGCAGCATCAAAGGCAGGTATTTTAGGCTTTACTAAATCGGTTGCTTTAGAATTGGGTTCTAGAAATATACGTTGTAACGCAATAGCGCCTGGTTTTATAGAAACAGAAATGACTGCAAAGTTAGACGAAGCAACAGTTGAAGGTTGGCGAAAATCAATACCGTTAAAACGTGGCGGAAGTCCAAAAGATATCGCAAATGCCTGTGTGTTTTTAGCAAGCGATATGTCGGGTTATATTACAGGTCAAACCTTAAATGTAGATGGTGGCATGTTGACTTAATTTTTTAGATTTAAAGAAAAAAAACCAAAAACTAAAGACCAAAAACCAAAGACTAAAAGTTTGGCATATAAATTGTTATTAATTAAAAAATTAACTTAAATTAATATGAAAAATTTACTACTTATTGCAATATTGCTTATAGGAACAATCTTTATAAGAGCACAAAATATAAAAACAGATAATTTTGAAATTTATTTAAATGACTATATGGTTAGTGAAGTAAACATTTCTAAAGGAATGTATATGACAACCAACAAACAATATTTTTATGAAGGTAAGTTTGAGGTTAATTATGTAGACACAAATACGTCAAAGGTTTACCAATTTTATTTTTCAACTTGGGACAAAGTATATAAGGAGTTTATTGTAAAAGATATTAATTATAAAGAATTATCGCCAAGTTTTTCGTTTACAGATAATAAAAATATTAATTATACGGATACTTTAGGCAATACTGTAACGAAAGAATTAGAAAATGTTACCAATGTAGATTATGCAATGTTATCTTCTATGTTAGTTTGGTTAGAAAATTTTCCTGTAAAAAAGTAATAACTTTTTAAAGTAGAGTTCATTTAAAATATTACTTTTGCTTTAAATGGATAACACTACTTTTTTTTATATAATAATTGCATTTGTAGTTTCCTTACTACTTGCAATTTTTCAATATTTATATAAAAATAAAAAAGCAAATAAAAACACCTTTATATTAACCTTTCTAAGGTTTGTTTCTATTTTCGGATTATTATTACTATTAATTAATCCGAAATTCAAAAAACAAATTATCACTACTTTTAAACCTAAGTTAGTTTTGCTTATAGATAATTCTAAGTCTATTGCTAATACAAAACAACAAAATAAGGTTAAAAATTTAGTAGAAAGTTTTAAAAAAGATACAGAGATAAATGCCAAATTTGAGTTAAAGAAATTTACTTTTAGTAAAGATATTAAAACGGAAGATTCATTAACGTTTAATAAGTCAAACACTCAGATTTATAAATCTTTAAAAAGCACTAAAAAATTATTTGGCAAGTCAAAAGCACCAGTTGTTTTAATTACCGATGGCAATCAAACTTCGGGTATTAATTATACCAATTTCAGTTCTAAGTTAAATATATTTCCTGTTATTGTTGGCGATACGATTGCTTATCAAGATTTAAAAATAACACAATTAAATGTTAATAAATATGCGTATTTGAGACATAAATTTCCCGTAGAAGCATTTGTGGTTTATGTAGGAAGCAAAAAAATTAACAATGCAAATTTTATAGTTAAAGAAGGTAATAGAACAATATATTCTCAAAAAATCACATTTAATAATCAAAAAGCAAAACAATTAAATTTTTATTTGCCATCTAATACTGTAGGAACTCACAATTACAAAGCAAGTATTTCGTATTTAGATAAGGAAAAAAATAAAATAAACAATGTTAGAAATTTTTCTGTAGAAATAATTGATGAACAATCAAAAATAATATTAATTTCAGATATTATACATCCAGATATTGGAATGCTAAAACGAGCAATTGAAAGTAATAAACAACGAAAATTAGTTATAAAAAAACCTACAGATATATATAATATTAATGATTATCAGATGGTTATTTTTTATCAACCAAATCAGAATTTTGCTACAGCATTCGATAAAGCAAAGCAATTTAACAAAAACTTTTTAATATATACTGGTACTAAAACAAATTGGAATTTCTTAAACGAAAATCAAAATTACTTTAAGAAAAAAGCAATTAAAAGCACCGAAGATTATTTGGCAAACTTCAATGCTGGTTTTACAACTTTTTTGACTGATGATATTGGTTTTAGCACCTTTGCGCCAGTGCAAGATTATTTTGGTGATGTGACTTTTTCGGTGCCGTTCGAAACGCTTTTGTTTCAGCAAATTGGAGGTTTTTCTTCTGAAAACCCATTATTTGCAACTTTCGAAGAAAATAATAGAAGAGGTGCTGTGTTTTTAGGAGAAAATAGTTGGCGTTGGCGAATGTCAAGTTTTGTAGAAGAAAAATCTTTTCAACCTTTTGATGAGTTTCTAAATAAAACCATTCAATACTTAGCATCAACAAAAAGAAATGACCTTTTAGAAATTCAAAATAAACCATATTATTATGCTAATGATAATGTAAAAGTAACGGCATATTTTTACGATGCAAACTATGTTTTTAATAACAATGCAAAACTGTGGATTAATATTACCAACAAACAAACCAGAAAACAAATAAAGTATCCATTTGCTTTGCAAAGTAATTCTTACCAAGTAAATATATCCGATTTAAAAAGTGGTAATTACAGTTTTACAGTTTCCGATGAAAATCAAGAATTTAAAAAGAAAGGTAAATTTACCGTATTAGATTATGATATAGAGCAACAATTTTTTGGAGCAAATAAAAAAGAATTAAATCAATTAGCATATAATAGTAACGGAAAATCATTTTATTTAAATCAATTTAATAAATTAAAAGAAAATTTATTACAAAATACAGATTATGTAGCTATTCAAAAATCGAAAGAAAAAACAACAGCTTTAATTGATTGGAGATGGTTATTAGCAATTATTGCATTATCTTTGTGCATTGAATGGTTTGTTAGAAAATACAAAGGATTACTGTAACAAAGACATAAGACCGCTTCACTAAAAGATATAAGACGTAAGACTTGTTTGTAATTAATTACACATTAGTAATTTAGTTGCTAAAAATAAATTTAAACGAATAACAAATAAACACAAATAAACACAAATAAACAATTAAACAAATAAACATCATGAATAGACAGCAACAACCACAATTACCACAATTGCCAAAAGGAATTTTCCCGATTATTATAATCGTAATAATAGGACTAATATTATTTTCAAAATCATTTGTAACCGTAGATAGAGGTGAGCAAGGTGTTTTATGGAAACGTTTTGATGGCGGAGTAGTAACTGATAAACCTGCACTTGGCGAAGGGTTTCATTTAGTTGCACCTTGGAATAAAGTAGATATATATAATGTACGTCAACAAAATAAATTCATAAAAGACATGGAAGTATTATCTTCAAATGGTTTAGAAATTAAATTAGACGTTTCTATTTTGTATATGCCTAAAATATCAGAATTGGGTTTGTTACATAAAACTAAAGGAGAAGATTATTTAGAAGTTGTTATTATACCTGAAATTAGATCTGCTGCACGTTCTGTAGTTGGTAGATATACTCCTGAACAATTATATTCATCAAAAAGAGATGTTATTCAGCAAGAAATTTTTGAAGAAATTAAATCAAAAGCAAATAAACAACACGTACAAATTAATGATGTTTTAGTTAGAGATGTAACTTTACCACCAACTATTAAAGATGCTATTGAACGTAAGTTAAAGCAAGAGCAAGAGTCTTTAGAATATGAATTCAGACTAGTAACTGCTGCAAAAGAAGCAGAAAAACAAATTATTGAAGCAAAAGGTAAAGCAGAAGCAAACCGTATTTTAAGTGCATCATTAACCGACAAAATCCTTAGAGATAAAGGTATTGAAGCGACTTTAAAATTGGCAGAATCACCAAATTCTAAAGTTGTAATTGTTGGTGGAAAAGATGGTATGCCATTAATTTTAGGTAACAATTAACTAAAATAAAATTATTTTATAAAGGTCAATTTATTTTTAAAATAGATTGGCCTTTTTTTTATTCGTGAAACTCTAAAAAATTATTTTTCAATTTTTTAGTTAGTCATGACTTTGGCTTGACAAGTCGAACAAATCCCGTTTTTTTTTAGCGGGATATATTGATTAAATATCTCGACCCTTTTATCACGTCTTTAGCGTGATGGGTCTTCCGACACTTCGGGACTATTATTGGGTTCAGGGTTTGCCCTGAGGTTTAATACCTTTTATTTTAAATTTAATGAAAATTTTAAGTTTTAATAAGTTATAAATTAATATTTTTTTGTATGTTTAGGTGCGATTAAAAAATAATGATTTTAGCATGTTTTTTTTATTCTTATACGAAAAAGAAAATTAATAAACAATAGCCTAAACATTTTTTTATAATGAATTTTATTTACATTTTTGTAAAACCAAAAAAGACATAGTTTTTGTAAGAAAAAGAATCAAAAAGAACCCTTAATTTCTATTTTAAATAATGAGTCAAAATGCAAGCTTAGTTTGGGACAAATGCCTATCTTTTATTAAAGATAACATTAAACCTCAAGCATACAAAACATGGTTTGAACCAATCAAACCAATTAAACTTTCTGGCGATGCATTAACAATTCAAGTACCGAGTAAGTTTTTTTATGAGTGGTTAGAGGAGCATTATATCAAAATTTTAAGAGTTGCCTTAGTAAAAGAAATGGGCGAAGATGCAAAATTGATTTATGATGTTAAAATGGAAAATTCATACAGTAGTAAAAAACCACATACTGTAAAATTTCCGAGTTCTAATCGTAAACCATTTAATTCGCAAGGCATAACCATACCTTTAGATATAGATAAAAGAGAATTAAGAAACCCTTTTATTATACCAGGAATTCAAAAAGTAAAAATTGAATCTCAATTAAACCCAAACTATAATTTTGATAACTTTATTGAAGGTGACTCGAACCGTTTAGGTCGTTCGGCAGGTATTGCTGTAGCAAATAAACCTGGTGGTACTTCTTTTAATCCGTTATTAATTTATGGTGGTGTTGGTTTAGGTAAAACACACTTAGCACATGCTATTGGTGTAGATATAAAAGATAAATACCCAGAAAAAACGGTTTTATATATTTCTGCGGAATCGTTTATACAGCAATATGTAGATTCCGTTAAAGGAAATACTAGAAATGATTTTATTCATTTTTATCAAATGATTGATGTATTGATTGTGGATGATGTACAATTTTTATCAGGTAAAAAAGGTACGCAAGATGTGTTCTTTCATATATTTAATCATTTGCATCAAAACGGTAAACAAGTAATTTTAACTTCCGATAAAGCACCAGTCGATATGCAAGAAATGGAACAACGTTTGTTGTCTCGTTTTAAATGGGGTCTTTCTGCCGAATTGCAATCACCTGACTATGAAACCCGTATGTCTATTTTAGAAAATAAATTATTTAGAGATGGTGTTGTAATGCCAGAAGAAATAATAGAATATATTGCTAAAAATATTAAAACCAATATTCGTGAATTAGAAGGTGTTTTAATCTCAATGATTGCACAAGCGTCTTTTAATAAAAAAGAATATACCTTACCTTTAGTAAGAACAATTGTAGATAAATTTGTTAAGAATACTAAAAAAGAAGTTTCTATAGATTATATTCAAAAAGTAGTTTCCAAATATTTTGAAATGGATGTTACTACATTACAATCTAAAACTAGAAAACGTCATATTGTACAAGCTAGACAATTGGCAATGTATTTTGCTAAACGTTTAACAAAGGCTTCTTTGGCAAGTATTGGTTCGCAAATTGGTAGCAGAGACCATGCAACGGTTTTACACGCTTGTAAAACGGTAAATAATTTATCAGATACCGATAGGCAATTTAGAACTTACGTAGAAGATTTAACTAAAAAATTATCTCTTTAATTATTAAAAATGTCTAATAAACCAAAAACAAAAGTTTTAATGGTTTGTTTAGGTAATATATGTCGTTCGCCTTTAGCGGAAGGTATTTTGCAAAGTAAACTTTCAGAAAAATTTTATGTAGATTCTGCTGGTACTGCAGGTTATCATATAGGCGAATTACCAGATGAAAGATCTATTAAAGTGGCAAAAATTCATGGCATTGATATAACAAAGCAACGATCACGAAAATTTGTACTACAAGATTTTGATATTTTTGATTATATTTATGTAATGGATGCTTCTAATTATCAAGATATAATTGATTTAGCAAGAAATGAAAAGGATATAACCAAAGTACATTTCATTTTAAAAGAAAATAACAATGTACCAGATCCGTATTATGGTGGAGAAAGTGGTTTTGAAGATGTATATAAAATGTTAAATATTGCTTGTGATAGAATTAGTGAAGAATTATAAATTAATTTGATTTAAAAATAATGATAAATAAGGGAAAATTATATTTAATACCAACCACTTTAGGTGATAATGAACCTTTAGAAGTTTTACCTTATGCAGTTAAGCAAGTTATAGAACGTAATAATCATTTTATTGTAGAGAACGAAAAAACAGCAAGACGTTTTATAAAAAAATTAGTTCCTAAAAAATCACAAGAGGATTTAAATATCTATATATTAGATAAATACACAGATGAAATTGATATTCAAAATTATTTAAATGTTTGTGATCAAGGAATAAATATTGGTTTATTATCCGAAGCTGGCGTACCTGCAATCGCAGATCCAGGAGCAATTATTGTTACTTTAGCACATCAAAAAAATATTAGAGTACAACCGTTAGTTGGTCCGTCATCTATATTAATGGCAATGATGGCATCTGGTTTAAATGGTCAAAATTTTGCATTTAACGGTTATTTACCAATTGATGCAAAAGAAAAAAAACATACCATAAAACAATTTGAAAGATTATCAAAAGAGAAAAATCAATCGCAAATATTTATCGAAACTCCATATAGAAACGATAAATTATTAATAGAATTATTACGCACGTTAACACCAACTACAAAATTATGTATTGCCGTAGATATTTCTTTAGAATCGGAATACATCAAAACATTTGAAGTGCAAGAATGGAAAAATGTAAAACTAGATTTACATAAAAAACCTGCTATTTTTATTATTCAGAAGTATTGAGAGAAATGATTATTCACTTGACAGTATGATTATTGTGAATTGAATGTCGTTGTTAACCAAAATAAAATTATTACAAAATCACCAAAAACATTCTTACTCTCACACGGCGACTAAAAAGTCCAATGTCATTAAGTTTTTTTACTCTTTTTTCGTTTTCTTTTCCTCTTCAATTTTGGCGGTTCTTTCAATATGCTTTTTAACGTCCCAAACTATATTCCAATGGGAAACATAAATCAGCGAGTTTTCCTAATCCAACTTCTGCTCGCCTTTTATCGACATTTTCTGGGTCAATCAAAGGTGCAACATAGTCTTCTTGGGTTTTCTTATCTGTATGTATTTGACTACCATAAACTTGCCTTTTTCCTTGACGTAATGCAACTCTATCTTCTAAAAGTGCCAAACTACTTGGTCTCGCATTTCCTTTTTTAACAGCATTACGCATCATTGGCAAGTATTTTAATTGAGTTTCAATATCTGAATGTTGAATTACTAAAAATAAAGTTGAATTTCCTTGCCTTCCGATGACACTTTTTCCTAACCAACCTTTGGTATCAAGAATTTTTTTGATTTCAATTAAATTTAGAGAATCCTTTTCGTGTATTATTTTCCAATGAGTTTGCATTTCATCTGACTTCCAACCATATTTTTCTTTTATTCCGTTTAATTGCTTTCTGTATTTTTGGTCTTCTGTGTATATTTTTTCAAGTTTTGCAACTAATGGTTTGTCTAAATTTTTCTCTTCAAATTCCTTATTTGCTTTTACGATTGCAATAAGTTCATTCCATTTTTTGTCTTTATGTAAAAAGTTTAAATCGGTATCAGTTGTAATATGTCCTAAATTACTGTATTTACTATCGTTTGCCAATCTAAACAAATGATAAAATGCTTTGTCGTTATTTTCTGCTAATGAATATGAACAAGATGTGTTATATCTATCATTTGGATATGCTTTTCCACCAATTGCGTCAAATCCTTCTTGATATTTTTTTGCAGAATTTATATAATCTTTTTGTTTATACATTTTCCACGCTTCTTTAATTAAAACAGCATACTTCTCTTTATCTTCTTTTACAGTTTTCTTTTCCGCTACCTCTTTAACTTCAATTGTTTTTGTAACACTTAATTTTTGAGTTTTACAAGCATTCAATATTCCGATTGCAAATAAGAATAATAATATTTTTTTCATAATTCTAAGTTTTATTTTTTAATAAATGCTAGCGCAAATATATGTGCAGTTTTTCTTCTATAAGACATTGTCATATATATTGTTGTAAATATAGAAGAATTTTTTTAAAAAAATTCAAGTAATTTAATTAACTATTTATAATCTAATTAAAAACTCCAAAGTATCCACGCCATCGGCATAATCGATAATTGAGGTTTTTGAGTTGCTCCAAATTTTACAGAATTCTTTATATCTAGATTTACATAAAAAACCTGCTATTTTTATTATTCAGAAGTGTTGAGAGATTGAAAACTATGAATAATCGGATATACATACCAATTTTTAATTCTTTATTATTTTATAAGTAAGAATTATTATTAAAAGTAGGATAATAATAATTAATGATGAATGCCAATATGGAATTTTAATACCAATTTTTCTATTTTGATAATGTAGTATTTGTTGATGATTGTATTTTTTCTTTTTAATTTCAATATCACAAAACTGACATATGGTTTTATTCTGTATTCCTAAGGATGTAAACGGAATAACCCAATATAAAACCAATCTTGAAGTATTGAAAATCATTTCTGTTGTGTTAATTTTCTTACAATTTTTACAAGAATAATTTAAAACAATACTTTGGTCAACTTCTTTTTTAATAATTTTATATGAAATAGACATAGTTAATTTTTTTTTACAAACTCACCAAAAACTCCAAAGTATCCACACCATCTGCATAATCAGACAATTGAGGTTTTTGAGTTGCTCCAAATTTTACAGAATTTTCTATATTCTCATGACTAACAATAACCTGTATTTTTTCTTTATCTGTTTTTAATTTAGTTTTTAAGTTATCTAAATCGTCATAAAACTCATAAAATAAAGTTGCAATAGGCGAGGAATAACTCGGGTCTTCTTTTAACATTAAAAAACCATTTTCTAATAATTTAAATAAACTCATTAAATAAACTGCTTTATTATAGGTGTAATTGTTATCGTATTTAGGATAATTAATAATGTCATTAAATTTAAACATTGCGTTAAAAAACAAATCAAAATTATAATCTTTTGGTACAAACATTTTAGAAACTGAGCGACAACCAAGACCAAAATATCTAAAAATATCATCTCCAAGATTTTCTAATTCTTCTTTGGTTTCTTTGCCCGTAATTACGGCAACTGCATTCCTATTTTGTCTAATAATATGTGGGTATTTCCCGAAATAATAATCAAAATATCGTGCAGTATTATCACTGCCAGTTGCAATAACAGCATCAAAATTTTCGAGTTTTGTATCAGCAAAATTTATTTTACCTTTAAAAAGAGGTTCTATTTTCTCTAAATATTTAGCAATTAAACGCAAAAAATATTTATCGTTAGAAGATTGTTTTACCAATATATTATTTCCTGAAATTAATACAGTTAAAAAATCATGAAAACCAACTAACGGTATATTTCCAGCCATAATTACAGCAATTGTTTTGTTTTCTGTTTTTTCTAAATCATATAAAGACAACCATTTTTCTAAATTCGATTTCGTTAAAATAGCACTCCAACTTTCTAAAGCAAAAAGCACATTATCATCGGTAAACCAAGAATTGCTTTCTTTTGCTCTTTTAATTTGTAATTTAAATGCGTCAAAAAACAATTCATTTCCATGAATAGTTTTATTTAAAACAATATTTTTTTGAGTAAATTGACTTAAAAATCCACCTAACTTATGAAAAGCATTAATACGATTTTCTAATAACATTTGTTGCAAAAATTTAGAATAGTAGTTGTATATTTGCGACAAATTTAAGGATTAAAATGTTATGGCAATAATAATAACCGATGAATGTATAAATTGTGGTGCCTGTGAACCAGAATGTCCAAATACTGCAATTTATGAAGGTGCTGATGACTGGAAATATGCAGACGGAACTACATTAAAAGGCAAATTAGTTTTGCCAAACGGAAAAAATGTAGATGCAGATGAAACGCAAGAAGCAGTAGATGATGAGGTTTATTTTATAGTAGCAGACAAATGTACCGAATGTAAAGGTTTTCATGAAGAACCGCAATGTGCCGCAGTTTGCCCAGTAGATTGTTGCATACCTGATGATAATAACGTTGAAACGGAAGAGGAATTATTAGGGAAACAAAAATTCATGCATAACGAGTAATTGTTTATTAGTGAGACTCTAAAAAAATATTTTCAATTTTTTAGTTAGTCATGCCTTTGGCTTGATAAATCGAACTAATCCCGATTTTTCAGCGGGATATTGGTTAAATACCTCAACTCTTGGGTCTCCCGACACTTCGGAATTATTATTGAGTTCTGAGTTTGCTCTGAAGTTTAATATCTTTTATTTCAATTCTCTTTATTATTAAACGATTAAACAAATACACAAAATCAACTTTTTTGATATACTATTTTTTTTGTGAACCTTGCATTAACCTTTGCGAATCTTGCGGTTAAAAGAAGTATTAAATCACTTTACCATTTAATATAACCGTATCAATTAAATTACTACCAAAAGCATAAGGTAAAAACGCATAAGAATTTATCTCTTTTGTAATAATTAAATTTGCTTTTTTCCCTTTGGTAATGCTACCATGAGTATTTTCTAAATTCATGGCATATGCGCCATTAATAGTTGCTGCGTTTATGGCTTCTTCAGGAGTCATTTTCATTTTTATACAAGCAGTTGCCACCACAAAATTCATATTGCCACTTGGCGTAGAACCAGGATTATAATCGGTTGCTAAAGCGATTGGCAAACCAGCATCTATAATTTGCCTTGCTGGTGTATAAGGTATGCTTAAAAAATAGGAGCAACTTGGTAATGCAACTGGCATAGTTTCACTATTTTTAAGAGTATTTAAATCTTCTTCGGTTAAAATTTCTAGATGATCTAAACTTAAGGCATTATGTTTTACACCAATTTGTACGCCACCAATGCTAGTAAATTGGTTAACATGTAACTTAGGTATTAAACCATGTTTTTTTCCTGATAGAATAATTTTTTCGGTTTGTTCTACATTAAAATAACCAGTTTCGCAAAAAACATCTATAAAATCTGCTAGGTTTTCTTTAGCAATTTTCGGTAACATTTCATTACATATTAAATCCACATACCCATTTTTATTTTCTTTATATTTTAAAGGAAAAGCATGTGCGCCCAAAAAAGTAGTTTTTATAGAAATACTATAATTTTTCGCTAATTCTTTAGTAACTTTTAGTATTTTAATTTCGGCATCAACTGTTAAACCATAACCAGATTTTATCTCGATACAACCTGTGCCTAATGAAATTACTTCTTCTAACCTTTTAGAAGATTGTTTATATATATCATCAAAAGAAGTTTCTTGTAATTTTTTTGCTGAGTTTAAAATGCCACCACCTTTATTCGCAATTTCTTCGTAAGACAAACCATTTATTCTATCTACAAATTCGCCTTCTCTATTACCAGCATAAACCAAATGTGTATGTGAATCACACCAAGATGGTAATACAATTTTACCTATTGCATCTATAGTTTTATTTGCATTTATTACAGGTAAATCTTCCATTTTACCAAAGTCTAAAATGACATCATTTTCTATTATTAAAAAAGCATTTTTAATACTTGGTAGGATTTTCATTTCTTTACCAGAGATTTTTTT
>CAYQTF010000054.1:5233-15932 GCA_964420345.1 uncultured Flavobacteriaceae bacterium | reverse complement strand
CTCTTCTTTCATGGCGGGTTAAATCTTTACCCACTAAATTTGTAGTAGAACCAAAGATTATAAACTAAAATATGGAAGACTATTTACTCCACAAAAGGATCGGAATATTTTATATCATTAATCATTACTTGATCAGTTAAAGTTTTAAGAAATACGACTAATGCTGCACTTTCTTCATCTGTTAACTCTAAATTTCTGGGTGATTCATCTGGATTTATTAAATGATCGCTAAGTTGCGGATGGTCTTTAACACCTGTACTGTAATGCTCTACAACTTCTTCCAAAGTAGTAAATCTACCATCATGCATATATGGTGAGGTTAATTCAATATTCCTTATTGATGGCACTTTAAATTGACCATTATCTGCTTCTATATTCGTGATTTCACCTAAACCGTTATCAGAATCGCCATGAGAGTTTTCGTCTAATCCTATATTATCAGTTCTAGTACCTGTGAATATAACTTGGTTAGCGTTAAGTGGTGGCACAGTAGTAAAGTGTATGTCTCCTTGGTTATCATTCATATGGCAAAAGACACAAGAGCCATTTGCTTCTGGTGTTAGTTTACCATTAAAAATATCTTTACCTAGGTTCTCTTGAGTAGTGAAATTTGGAAAATCAACAAAAATATTACGTGTTGCTTCTATTCCTATGTCATATTTTGAATTAAATGAATATATAGACCTTACAAATTGTGCTAGTGCTTTTGAAATTTTATCTTTGGTGACTTCATTATTACCAAAAGCATTAATAAATAAAGGTTTATAATAATCAAAAGAACTTACTCTAGAAACCACTAATTCTAAAGTCATACCCATTTCAATTTCATCTTGAAATGGCATCAAAACTTGTTCTTCTAAAGTACTTGCTCTATGATCCCAAAAGAATTTTTCTTTTAAATAAAATCTTGAATTTGTAAGGTTCATTGAATTTCTTCGTGTATGTTCTCCTTCAAAACCAACACTCTTTTCTCTTGGATCCGTAAAACCAAACTCTTGAAGATGGCAGCTTGCACAAGATATTGTATTATTAAATGATAACTTTTTATCGTAAAACAAAACCCTACCTAAAGTTGCACCATTATCTGTTATATGGTTATTATTTGGGGTATTATCTAATTCTTCAAATACAAAATTTGTAAATGTTTCTGGAAAATTTACATTACTATAATTAAACGGAACTCCTGGTAAGGTGTAAATATTGCTAAAATCTTCTCCTGTTCCCTCTTCTATAAAAGGAACAATAATTTCACCATCTTGACAAGAGAACAAAATACTTATTGCTGCAAAACCTATAATTTTATTTATTATATTTTTTTTCAAGTATTATTTTTTAATAAACTTTAAATTTATTTGTTTTTCATTTTGAATAATTCTCAAAAAATAAATGCCTGTTTCTAAGGTTTCTACATCAATAGTATTAGATTCAAAAAAGGAATTAAAAACTTTTTTTCCTTGTATATCAAATATTGCTATCACACTATTTTCTAAATTCAAAGTAGTTTTAATTGTCAATTCATTTGTAACAGGATTTGGAAAAACGTTTACATTACTTAGCAGATTTTCATTAAGACTTAAAGGTGAAGAACCTTCTACTACATTTAATGAATTATTAATAATTGGATTATTAATTACATCTACAACTCCAGATGGCCAATATATGGTTAAGGTTTCGATCTCTGTATCTTCATTAATACCAAAATGTGCAGTTATACTACTCATATATCTAAATCCAACACCAGATTTCACATCTCTAATTTGTGTACCCATTGCAGTTACTATTTCTATTCTTGCCCCAATACCATCTAAATTACTTTGGTTACCAGTTAAATTAACTTTTAACCAATTACCTTCAGTATTATTGTTGATTTTAAGAAAACCATCAGCAAATACATCTAAAAAACCATCGTTATTACCATCACCTATTGCTCCTTCACCTACATTAAAACTTGCAGGCGCAAAGGTCATATCGCCATTATTTATCATTACAATACCAGAACTTAAAACATCTACAAACCCATCGTTGTTAAAATCTTCTGCGATATATTCGTGACTTACAGTATTAAACAAATCAAAACCTGAATCAATAGTAATATCTGTAAATGTACCATCACCATTATTAATCATTAATCCGTTAGCGCCAGAACTTGCACCTATCAAAATATCCATATAACCATCATTATTAAAATCACCTGTAGCTGATGCCCAAGTTCTTAATAAAGAATCTGCTCCAGAACCTACACTTACATCGGTATATGTACCATCGCCATTATTTCTAATTAATCGGTTTGGTTCTGAAGTACATTTTGAAATATACACATCTATATCATGATCATTATCATAATCAAACCAAATAGTTGCATAATTACTACCTGGCAAACCTAAATCTACACTATTTCCGTCTCCTACTTGATGCCAATCTAAACCGCTATTAGTTGAAGATTCATTTAAAAACCCACTTCCATTATTAATAAAATATACATTTGGTGCTACATCATGACAAACAAAAGCGTCAAGTAATCCGTCATTATTAATATCTACAAAATTAGTACGTTGTGAAAATATATAACCGTTTAGTGGTCCATCGTTTGGAAAATTATCTCCTGTTGATATTTCAATAAAGTTTGAAGCATAATTATTATCTAAATTATTTGTTTCGTTAACGTTAGATAACATAAATGTAGCACCAACACCACCACCATAGAGTAAATCCATATAGCCGTTACCGTCAATATCTCCAGCAGCAATACTCCAAGATGGATTATGTTCTGCGTTTGGAGTGCTAATATTTACTACATCAAAAGAACCGCTTTCTGTTTGGTAATTTATTCTAATTGCATCATTATCCACTGTTACTAAATCGTCCAAATCATCATTATTCATATCTACAAATACGTATGGCGAACCAATATTAGAAATATCTTGTAAATGAAATGTAACATCTCCGCCTGGCGGTATTACATATTCATCACCTTCAATTAATTCAAAAGAAACGATACTATCATCCCATCTATTATCAAAAAGGATATAATAATCTGTTCCGGCAACTACATTAAAACTATAAATAGAGGTATATCCTAAATCTTCATTTGCTCCTGGTCCGGCATCATCATCACCACCAAGACATTCTAAGTTAGCACAAGTGCCTAAATATACATTTAACCTTGTATCAATACCAGAATTTACTGCCAATGCAGAAGTTATGGTGATGTTTATATTATTTATAGCTTCATATTTAAACCATTCTGCGTTTGAACCATTAACGTTTGAAGTGCAATCTAATGGCGCTTGATCACCATCTATAAAACCAACATTATGAATACCTTCGCCTATTACAATTGCATTTTCGCAATTATTTTGTGCTCTCATTATAAAGAAACCTAATACGGTTATTAATGTAATTGTAGTTTTTTTCATGATTTATATAGTTGTATTAATTGAATAGCGAATATACGAAATTATCTGTGCGCTTCTTTACTACTATTACTTTTTAACAATCTTATCTCTTTTTCTGGAAAATTTATAAAAAAAGGAATTGTTTTGTATAAACAATTCCTTTACAAAACTTCTATTAATCAAAGTTGTTTTATTTTTTAATAAATTTTAAATTTATTTGTTTTTCATCTTGAATAATTCTTAAAAAGTAAACACCTGCTTCTAAATTTGAAACATCTAAATTGTTTGTTTCAAATGGAGAATTATATACTTTTTTTCCTTGAATATCAAAAATAGCGACAATACTATTTTCTAATTCTAAACTAGTACTAATAGTTAATTTTTTTGTAACAGGATTTGGATAAATAGATACATTGTTTAATAAATTTTCATTTATGCTTAATGGCGATTGTCCTTCTGTAATGTTTAAAGTACTATTAATTTCTGGAGTATTTATAACATCTATATTGCCAGATGGCCAATAAACGGTTACACTTTCAATTATAGCATCTTCGCCAAAACCAAAATGTGCTGTTAAAGTACTCATATATCTAAAACCAACACCCGATTTTATATCTCTAATTTGTGTACCCATTGCAGTAATAATTTCTACTCTTGCGCCAATACCATTTAAATTACTTTCTACACCAATTGGGTTTATTTTAATCCAATTACCTTCAGTGTTTTGGTTTATTTTAAGAGTTCCACCAGAAAACACATCTAAAAAACCATCGTTATTAGCATCACCAATTGCTCCTTCTCCTGGAAAACTTGTAGCAACAGTAAATGTCATATTACCATTATTCATCATAACTTGACCGGAACTTAATATGTCTATCCAACCATCATTATTAAAATCTGCTGAAATATATTCATGACTTGTATTGTTAAAAGTATCGAAACCAGAACCTGTAGTAACATCTGTAAATGTTCCGTCACCGTTATTAACCATTAAACCGTTTGCACCTGAACTTGCACCGACTAAAATATCCATATAACCATCATTATTAAAATCACCAGTAGCAGAAGCCCAAGTTCTTAACAATGAATAAGCATCACCAGAAGTTGTACTTACATCTGTATAAGTACCATCACCATTATTTCTTATTAATCGGTTTGGTGACGAAGTACATTTAGAAATGTACATATCTATATCGTGGTCATTATCATAATCAAAAAATATGGTTGCATAATTACTACCTGGTAAACCTAAATCTACACTATTTCCATCACCTACTTGATGTGAAATTAGACCACCATTACCATCATTTATAAAATAAACATTTGGTGCTACATCATGACACACAAAAGCATCTAATAAACCATCATTATTAATATCTACAAAATTGGTACGCTGTGAAAATATATATATAGAAGGTGATAATTCGGTATAATTGTCGGCATAATTATTATTTGGATTTGAAGTCTCCGTTTTATTACCATACATAAAAGTAGCACCTTGTCCGCCACCATATAACAAATCCATATAACCATTACCATCTAAATCGCCACAAGCCATACTCCAACTTGGGTTATTGTTTGCTTGAGGTGTGTTTACAGAAACATGATCAAAACCACCTTCTTCTTTTTGATAATTAATAGTAATATTAGAATTTGAAACTGAAACAACATCATCTAAGAAATCATGATTCATATCTACAAATGCCAAGTCGCTACCTGGAGTACTTATGCTTTGTGTTACAAATGTCACATCATAATCTCCTGGCAAAGGTGGATCAATTTCATCATTTTCCTCTAAAACAAAATCAAATCCTGCAGAAGACCATTGGTTGTCAAAAACAATATAATACGATTGATTAGCAGTAGCAGAAAATTGTAAATAAGACAAAAATCCATTACCTGAATCATCATCACCAGCAAAACATACTAAATTATTACAATCATTTGCAAGTACACTTAACCTTGTATCACCACCTGTGTTTTGAGATAAATCAGTAGAAACTGTTACTAAAACGTCTTCGTTTGGTGCAGTATATAAATACCACTCGGCATTCTGACCTACAGAATTTTGAGTGCAGTCTAATTCTAATTCTTGACCATTGACAATAGCAACAGTATAAGTTCCAGGAACAATACTTAAGGCGTTTTGACAATCATTTTGTGCGTTTATATTAAAAATAGTAGCTAGTAAAAGAAATAGAAAGGTAATTTTTTTCATGATATATAAATTATTATTATTGGTTGTTAATATCTGCAAATTTAACAACTTAACTTTGTTTTACCCTACTTAAAATAAAAAAACCACTTAATTTGTAATAAATTTAGTGGTTTATCAAATAAATTTCCCCTCAAAAATCTATTTATATGGTAATTAGTTCTTTAGTTTAATACAAACTTATATGTCTTATATGGTTTAAAAAAATAACATCATCTTAAAGAACTATTACTTCGAAGTTAATATATGGTAATTAATTCTTTAGCAATATGTACATCTGCCTCTACATGATTTTTGTTTGCTCTACCACTTGGGTCTGTATTTTCTTGCCATTTTGGTATCCATTTTAAAACTGTTTTCGCAGCATCTTTTTGCGGAAAATGTTTATTAAATATTTCACGAATATAATATGCTTCTTTTGTACTTGGTGTGTTATGTGGGTATTTAACAGACGCTTCTTCCATTTGTTTATCTGATATTTGTGATGCACAATATTCTATTAATGTATCAATCCAACTATAACCAACACCATCAGAAAATTGTTCTTTTTGTCGCCATAAAACTTCTTCTGGTAAAAAAGGATCTTCTTTAGTGTCGAATGCTTTTCTTAAAATATATTTTTCGATACCTTTATATGTTTTAGGTTGTTTTTCTTCTGGTTTTATTTTCATTATCGTCGAAACAAACTCTTTATCTAAAAAAGGCACTCTCGCTTCTAAACCAAATGCCATGGTTGATTTATCTGCTCTTAAACAATCACTTGTAGATAATAATTGCATTCTACGTATGGTTTCTTTCTGAAACTCTTCTTTATTTGGTGCGTTGTCAAAATATAAATAACCACCTAACATTTCGTCTGCACCTTCGCCACTTAAAACTACTTTTACGCCTAAATCGGTGATTTTTTTACTCATAATATACATTGGCGTTGATGCTCTTATTGATGTTACATCGTAAGTTTCTAAATGCCAAATTAGTTTGTCTATTACCTTTATTCCTTCATCAATACCAAAAGTTATTGCATGGTGTTTTGTACCTAAAAAATCGGCTACTTTTTGTGCTGCTATTAAATCTGGCGATGTACTATCTAATCCGATAGAAAATGAATGTAATTCTTTACCTTGTTCTTTTAATAAACGCATCGCTATTGCGGAAGTTAAGGAAGAATCTAAACCACCAGATAATAAAACACCTAAAGGCACATCGGTCATTAATCGTTTTTTTGTTGCTTTAATTAAAGTTTCCCTAATTAATTTTAAATCTAATTCTTTAGTTGCAACTTTGTGATCAAACCAATCTGGTTTATAATATTGTACAAAACCAGTTTTTGGTGTATAATAATGTCCTGGCGGAAATGCTGCAAATTCTACACATTGATCAGCAATTGCTTTCATTTCGGAAGAAAAATACATGCGACCACTTTCATCTTTACCATAATACAAAGGTTTAATACCAATTGGATCACGACCTGCAATAAAATCATCACCATCAATTACTACAAATGCGAAAACGCCATCTAACTTATCTAAAAAATCATAACCGTATTTTTCGTATAAATGTACAATAACTTCGGAATCGGATTTTGTTCTAAACGTATGTTCTTTTAAATCGGTTGCTTTTAACTCTTTGTGATTATAAATCTCGCCATTATGAATCATATATGTGGTATCGCAACCTTGAATAGGTTGCTTGCCTGTATGTAAATCTATAATGGATAATCTTTCGTGAGATAAAATATGTCCTTTTTCGGTAACATGTATATCATTTTCGTTTGGACCACGATGACTCATTCTATTAGACAATTCTTTTGCTTTTTCCAGTTCTACTCCTTTTCCTATAATTGCTAAAATTCCGCACATAATATATTGTTTTAATTATGATGCAAATAAATAACTATTGTTTGTATTTTAAAACAGTTTATGTGATTTTGATTATATATTAAAACTATAAAATGAATATTACTAACTATATGTAATTTTAAATAACGATTTTTAATAATTTACTTTAAAATATTTACAATATCTTTACTTTTTAAAACCTCATCAATGAAAAAAATATTTAAAATTGTTACAATTCTCATAATAATAGGGATTGTTTACACCTATTTTATAATCTACCCGAAATTTGATATTGTAAACGGATTTTCATCTAAAAGTATTGCATCACATAAATTTATTGCAGACAGAAGTCAATCGCAAACTGAAAAAGAAGATAATGATATTCCGTCAATGAATTTAGCAACAAGTACGGTAAATGAAAAAGAAAAATTGGTTAATTCTAAAGTTATCATTTTCAAAAATAGAACTGCAAAATATGTAGATGGTCTAGGTGTAATTTTAATTCCGCATGGAAAAGAAAATGAAGAAATTAACATACCAAAACCAAATAGAATTCAGCAAAAAATAGCAAAACCGTATCCGTTTGGTAATTTAAAACCAATAGATACTGTTTTTAGCAATATTGATTATAATAAAATAGAAAAAGCAATCGATTTTGCATTTAAAGATAAACACAAAACACGTTCGGTTTTAATTCTTTATAAAGGTCATTTAATATCAGAAAGATATGCTAAAAACTTTGACGAAAATTCTTTAATGCTTGGTTGGTCGATGACTAAAAGTATAACGAGTACTATTTTAGGTGTTCTTGAAAAACAAGGGAAAGTAAGTTTAGATCAGAAGTTTTTATTCCCAAAATGGGAAGATGATTCTCGAAAAGAAATTACTTTAAAAAACTTACTAAATATGAATTCTGGTTTAGAATGGTTAGAAGATTATGGAAAGATTTGTGATGTAACAAAAATGTTGTTTTTAGAACCCAAAATGAGTAAAGTGCAATTTGAAAAACAATTTGTTGGTAAACCAAATGAAACTTGGAATTACTCTAGCGGAACAACAAACCTTTTAAGTGAATTTATTAGAAATCGATTTGGTACACATCAAGAATATTTAGATTTTTGGTACAATGAATTTATAGACAAAATTGGCATGCATTCTATGTTAATAGAAACCGATTATTCTGGCATTTATATTGGTAGTTCTTACGGTTGGGCAACCACGAGAGATTGGGCAAAATATGGTCAATTTTATTTGCAAAATGGTTTATGGAACGGCGAACAAATCATCCATAAATCTTGGGTTGATTTTTCTAAAGAACCAACAAATACTTCGAATGGAGAATATGGTGGTCATTTTTGGTTAAATGCTGGAAAATATTTTAAAGATGCTCCAGAAAATATGTATTCAGCAAATGGTTATCAAGGGCAACGTGTTTTTATTTTGCCAACCGAAGAGTTAGTAATTGTAAGAACTGGTTTAAAAAGTAGTAGTGATTTTGATATGAACTTATTTTTGAAAGGGATTTTGGAAAGTTTTTAATTCTAATCTTAAAATTTTAAATACTGTTTTAAAGTAACAAGGTTGTTACTAACAAAGTTGCTACTAACAACTTTGTTAGTAACAACCTTGTTAGTCAATATAATTTACGTATCTTTGTAAAAAAACAAACAATGCGTTTACCTTTTAAGTATGGCAAAGTAATAGAATCTTCCTTTTTTGTTAATCGAAAAGAAGAAATTGCCTACTTACAAAATAATTTTACATCTAAGATAAACACAATTTTAATTTCACCTAGAAGATGGGGAAAATCATCTTTAGTAGTTAAGGCATCTAAGGACTTAATGAAGAAAAATAAAAAAATTAAGTTTGTATATTTAGATATGTTTAATATACGAAGCGAAGAAGAATTTTACGAAATATTTACAATCGAAATCTTAAAAATATCTTATAATAGATGGGAAGAACGCGTGGAAAATTCAAAAAAATTCTTTAAACAGTTAATCCCGAAATTTAGTTATGGTTTTGATCCGCAAAATGAATTTTCTATAAGTTTTAATTGGGATGATGTTATTAAAAATCCTACCGAAATATTAAATTTACCAGAAACAATATCTAAAAACAAAAAAATAGAGATTGTAGTATGTTTAGATGAATTTCAAAATATTAATCATTTTGAAAATCCGTTAGAATTTCAAAAAAAACTTAGAGCGCATTGGCAACACCACCAAATTGCAACATATTGCATGTATGGAAGCAAGCGTAATATGATGGCAGAATTATTTGAAAACAAATCTATGCCATTTTACAAATTCGGAGAAATGTTTTTTTTAAAAAAAATAAGTACTAACCATTGGGTAAAATATATTGTAAAACAATTTAAAAAAACAAATAAATTAATAACTCCAAAAACGGCAGAACATCTTACTAAACTTGTAGAAAATCATTCGTATTTCACACAACAATTAGCAAATGTAGTTTGGGTAAATACTAAAGATAATGCTACAATCAAAATAGTTGACCAATCATTAAATAAATTAATAGAACAATACGATATGCTCTTTTTAAAAGAAATCGATAACTTAACAAATCATCAAATAAATTTTTTAAAAGCCTTAGTAAATAACGAACCTCAACTTAGTAATAAAAAAACAATTAATAAATACAAACTAGGTTCATCTAGCAATATAAATCGTGTTAAAAAAGCATTAATAACCAAAGAAGTTATTGATGTGTATTATAAAAAAATTGAATTTCTAGATCCTTTATTTAAGCGTTGGTTTGAGCGTGTTTATATGAGAAACTAAACTTTAAACATCACTCTTGCCACCAGTTTTTTTAACCAATCTTAAATTTTTGATTACCATTTTTTGCGAAATACTTTTACACATATCGTAAATAGTTAAAGCAGTAATATTTGCGCCTGTTAATGCTTCCATTTCTACGCCTGTTTTTCCTTCGATTTCGACTTTACAAAGAATTTCAATATTTTCCGAATCTAAAATATTTATATCAATATCTACACCATTTATTAATAACGGATGGCACATTGGTATGAGTTCCGATGTTTTTTTAACCGCTTGAATTCCAGCAATAATTGCCGTTTGAAAAACTGGCCCTTTTTTGGTAATTAATTCTTTATCATTAAAATGATTGATAATTTCTTTACCTAAAAACATTTCTGCTTTAGCGATAGCGGTTCGTTTAGTAACTTTTTTATCACCAACATTTACCATTTTTGGTTGGTTGTTTTT
>CAYQTF010000054.1:1197-5133 GCA_964420345.1 uncultured Flavobacteriaceae bacterium | reverse complement strand
TGAAATTTTTAACGAAAAGGTAAATAATTAAAAACTTCATCTTTCAAAAACAAATCTTTCCCTTTAGGGATTTCTAAAAAACCATCTACATCTGCCAAATTTGCTAAATCACCAGACCCGTAACCTGTAATTGGAGTTGCGTAAATACTGCCATTTTTATTGGTTAATTTTACTTGTAAAAAATAGGTTAAATCTGGTTTAAAAATATAATCTTGATCTAAAATTGCAAAGTTATTATTCGCACAATTTAATCCAACCGATTTTTTATACCAAGGATAAAAATAACGCAAACAACTTACATAAGTCGAAACAGGATTTCCGGGAAAAGCAAAAACTACAGTTTTTCTGTTACTTTTAATAAAAGATGTGCGTCCGAACCAAAAAGGTTTTCCTGGCCGTTGGCTTACTCTATGGAATAGTTTTTTAACTTTAAGTTCTTCTAAAATTTCAGGAATAAAATCGAATTTTCCTTTGCTAACTGCGCCACTAAAAAGTAACACGTCGTAATTAGTTAACAAATTAGAAATCACTTTTTTTAACTGCGCTTTATCGTCGGAAATATGAATATTATCTGCTTTGATATTTAAATTTTCTAATAAGGAGATTAAAGTATATACATTTGATCTTCTAATTTGGTAAGGCATTGGATTTTCATTAACGGCCACCAATTCATCACCAGTCGAAATAATCATAACTTTAGGTTGTTTTGCAACTTTTACGATGTATTTACCTACGGTAGCTAAAACGCCAATATCTGCCGAACTAATTAAGGTATTTTTTGTTAAAATAATATCGTTTTTCTTTCTATCTTTTCCTTTTTCATGAACGTTTTGAAAGTGTTTTATTTCTTCTAGATTTATAGTTACGTTTCCGTTTTTAATTGTAATTAACTCGTAAGGAATAACCGAATCTACATTGCTTGGCAAGATTGCGCCAGTCATAACTTCAATACAATTATCGTTGTTTTTTAATGTTAATTGTGGTGAGCCTGCAGGTTGAATTTCTTCAATTTTAAAATCTCTTTTTCCGTTTTGGAATTGTTTATACTGAATTGCAATTCCGTCCATAGAAACACGATTAAATGGTGGAAAATCTCTATCCGCTACAATGTTTTCTTTTAAAACACGATGTAATGATTCTTGAAAATTAACTTCTTCCAAACCAAAATTTACAGTTTGATTTTGTATTATTTCAGTTACTTCTTTAACGGATATTAGGTTTTCTTTTAACACTATTTTTATTTTTCACGCAGAACTCACAGATTCCACAGATTTTTTAAATTTCTATTTTTTTGCTTTAGACTTTTCGCTAATTTCTAGATTTTATTTTCAAAATAATTTACAATTGCTTCTTTTAGCAAAACAGTTTGTTCGCCTGCTTTTAGAAATGGTAATTCTTTAATTGATTTATAATGTGGCCATTTATCTTCATCGTAATATTCGAATTCATAATAACCAAAAGGTTCTAATAATCTACAAACAGCAATGTGCATTAAGGCAACTTTCTCATCTTTTTTAAATTTTCTTGGTCCTTGCCCTAATTCTTGCACACCAATTAAATAGGTTATTGAATCTACATTTAAAGTTTCGCCATCAGCAAATTGATTGGATAATTTTATTTGTATTGCTTTCCATTTATCTTTTAAGGTATTTTCTTTTGTCATTATATTTTTGTTTTTCACGCAGATCTCGCAGATTTATTATTCTGTATCTTTTGAATTTGGTTATTTCAAAGTTTTCTTCTGTGAAATCTGCGGGATCTGCGTGCTGTTTTATTCAAACTCCACATTATTCAAAATTAAACCAGATGCTGGAGCAACAAATGGCAATGGTCTGTCAATATTATGTTCTATCAAAGATTTTTTAATAAATTCTAAGTCTATTTCACCTTGACCTAATCTAAAAAGTGTTCCCATAATTAAACGGATTTGGTTTCTCAAAAATCCACGACTTTTAACCCGATAAACATACGACTTTTTAGGAAAAAAATTGGCCGTATAAATATCGTTTACTACAATTTCGCTTACGGTAATTTCGCGGTTATAATTTGCAAATTCGGTTGGTTTGGTGCAATAATGTTTGTACCAATGTTTGCCTTGAAATAATTGAGCGCCTTTTTTCATTAAATCCAAATCTAAATGTTCGTGAAAACAAGTAATTAAAGGTGCTGAAAAAGGATGATTTTTAGTACCAAAAGAGAAAAAGTACAAATACTCTTTCACTTTTGAATTTTGAATTATATTAAATTCAGCATTCGTTTCGATAACCGAAAGCGCTTTAATGTCGGCTGGTAAATTGTTGTTAAACTCGATTAGAAAACTGTCTAAATCTGTTATTTCTTCGTAGATAAATAATTCCATCGGAAAATCATTTGCGGATACCTTTGCATCGGTTCTACCAGAACCTAAAACTTTTGCTTTTCCAGCGCCCAAAACAAATTTTAAGGTTTTTTCTACATAACCTTGTAAAGTTTTTTGATCTTTCTGCCTTTGCCATCCGTGAAAACGGAAACCCAAAAATTGCATTCTAATAATATAAAAATAACGTTGCTTTTGACTCATATTCTGCAAATGTAATCGGTTTTTGTAGATTTTTATTATTTAATAGTAATTTTTCAAAATAAAAGTTACCTTTGTGTAGCGCATTTAATCAGTATTAACAATGGTTCAACAAATAACAAACGGAATTAAAATTTCAGTCAAAACAAATTTTGAAGGTACTCGTTATCAAAAGTACCGACTAAATTATTTGTTTAGTTATGAAGTTATTATTGAAAACCAGAGTAATGATTCGGTTCAATTAATAAGCAGAAAGTGGAAAATATTCGATTCTCTAAATCAAACAGAAATCGTTAAAGGCGAAGGCGTTATTGGTCAAAAACCAATTTTAGCACCAAAAGAAAAACACATATATAGTTCGTTTTGTTTGTTGAGTTCTCCAATCGGTTCGATGTGTGGTTTTTATAAAATGATTAATTTCACCACTACTAAAGAATTTAAGGTTTACATTCCTTCTTTTCAGTTGATGATTCCTGCAATTTTGAATTAATTAAAAATTAAGTTGTAGTTTAGTGACTTATTCTTCCATTTTAAATGAAATCAAATACAAGGTTTAAAGATAATTTTAGAGGTATTGAATGTCTTAATTGTCTGCAACCAATTTCTAATAAAGATAATTTCTGCTCTAATTGTGGTCAAGTAAACGATTTAAAACCCTTAAGTATAAAGCAATATTTAACCGAGTTTTTATCTGGTTTTTCTCTTTTGACACACGTACTTTAAATACTATTGCTCCACTTTTATTCAAACCTGGCAAAGTCACCAATGAGTATGTGCATGGCGAGAGAATGAAATATGTAAATCCGTTTCAACTGTATTTACATACTAGTATTATTTTCTTTTTAGTTACTGGTATATTTAGTTCAATTGATAGTTATAAAGATATTGCCAATAAATACGAATCGAAAGATATTACTGAAAAGCAAAAAGATTCAATATTAAATAAAACAAAAAAAAGATTTTAAAGAAGTAAAAGATGAAATAAATTATGAATTTAATATTGATTTGCTTAATATTAATTTTTCAAATAAGTATTCTGATACAATTAAAAAAGAAATTTTTGATAGCAAAAAATTTATTTTACAAAAATCGGATAGTTTATTTAATCATTCTAAATTTAAAAAAACAGTAACCGATAGTTTACTTACAACTATTGAAAAAAATAAAATTATTGATGATTTAATTGATAATAAAATATCAAGCATCTATGCAACTATTTCTAAAGAAAAAGACTTTAAAAAAGATAGTTTGAAAAATTATCAAAAATTTAAAATACTGTATCTAAACAATTTAGATCAAAAATTAGAACTAAATAATATAGATTATAAAATAAGTGATTTTTCAAAATTAAATACTGGAAATCAACTCTTAAGTAAACT
>CAYQTF010000054.1:0-1097 GCA_964420345.1 uncultured Flavobacteriaceae bacterium | reverse complement strand
TACCTGTTTTTGCGTTATTCATGAAACTGTTTTATATAAGAAGAAAAATAAATTATACCGAACATTTAGTTTTCATTTTTCATATACAAACTGTATTTTTTTTAAATTTATTATTAGGTGTAATTTTAGATAGAATTTTTAATTCAGATATTTTCCTTGACTTTTCATTCCTTTTATTTATTATTTACCTTTATATTGCTTTGTTGAAATTTTACAAGCAAAAATGGTTTAAAACATTCTTTAAATTTATTTTATTAAATATGACTTATTTATTTTTATCAATAATTGGTAGTGTGATAGTAATGTTTTTAGCCTTTCTTATTTAATTTCTTCGTAATTCATAACTATCTCAGTGTCCGTTTTGATTACTTGAGTAATACTAACCGTACCAACTTTTTCACGTTTCATAATAACGTCAACATTGCAATCACCAATACCAGCTTTATGATGAAAATCTAAAATATCTTTTTGTTTATTTTCTATTTTCCAATCAGCAAACCAATCTTTTCTTAATTGTTTCATTTCTTCTGTATATAAAGTAGAAGACGACCAAATACGATTTTCTTGATTTAGTTTTTTGATGTGTTTTTGTTTTCCATTCCAAACTAATTCTATTAATTGTAAATCGTTATTCCAATCTACAATCGCTAAAGTAAAAGGTTCGATATTATCAAGATTTATTTCGCTTAAAGCGGCAAAAATATTAGTTTTTTTTAATAAATCTTTTACGATGATTCCTCTGCTTTTTCGATAGTTAGTTTTAGAAACATGGTTTTCAAAACCACCGTTTAATAAACAGATTAATCGGTTTTTTGAACTGTGACCAATCCAAGTGCCACTTGCTCTACCATCTTTTGGATAGGTTATTTCAATTTTGTCTTCTGTATATTTTTTAGGAAATAATGCTTTTTCTCTAGCAAAAGGAACATCTCTACTTGAAGTTAGTATGAAATCGGTTTTATTTATTGGTATGTAGGTTACTGTGCACATTAATTTTTTATTTTTCAACCCTTGAAGGGTTTTAAACCCTTCAAGGGTTCTGTTAATCAATCATCAAATCTTCAATATTATTCAAATTTTGTTTTCTATTATGGTAA
>CAYQTF010000053.1:7943-16325 GCA_964420345.1 uncultured Flavobacteriaceae bacterium | reverse complement strand
TAGCAGATTCTGATTTTACCATACAAATGACACAGAGCAAATACCCAAGTGTAAAGCTGCATTTTATTAGTGAGTATAAGTAAACTGACAATTTAACATTTAATCCTTTTAGGAATAATAATTGAAATGATAATTTTAAATAGTTTCAATTATTAAGTATTTCAATCTTTGAATTAATCAGTACATTTGCAAAATTAAAATTTAAACACAAAGTCTTTAATAGACAATAATTAATATAATGGAAGAAAAGAAATTTGACATCAATCAGTTAATAGGTTTTATTTTACTTTTTGCACTAGCAGGGTTTTTTATCTATAATAACATGCCTTCTAAAGAGGAATTAGAAAAGCAAAAAATAGAGGAAGCAAGAAAATTAGATTCTATTGCTAGTATTGAAAAATTAACAAAAACAAAACAAATTAATAATCCGATAATTACTACACCAACTGCTGTAGTTTCTGATTCAATTAATAAGTTAAATACCTTAGCCAAAGTTGGTACTTTTGCATATGCTTCAACGCTTTCTTCTGCTAAAGATATTGAAACTACTTTACAAAATGAGGTTTTAGATATTAAAGTTGCCAATAAAGGCGGCCAAATTTCTTCTTTAGAATTATTAGATTATAAAACATATGATGCTAAAAAATTATTCTTAATTAAAGAAAATAATGCATTGTTAAATTTAACGCTACAAACTAAAGATGGTCGTACAATTTATACCAAAGATCATTATTTTGAACCAACTTTAAGCAAAAACGGTGATAACCAAGTACTGTCTATGAAATTAAAAATTTCAGAAACACAATATTTAGAATACCAATATACGCTTAAACCAAATGAGTATTTATTAGATTTTAAAATTAATTCAGTAGGTTTAGCTAACATGTTAAATACTTCTCAAAAAGTTAATATGCAATGGGATTTAAAAACAATGCGTACCGAAAAATCGGTTAAATATGAAAATCAATATACAGATTACAGATACCTGTTTGATGGTGATGAATGGGATTATACTATGCGTGATAAGGAAACAGAAGAAAAAAATGTAAATTGGATATCTTATAAAAAACAATTTTTCTCTACTGTTTTACTAGCAGATAAGTCTTTTGAAAAAGCAAAGATGAATCAAACAAATTTAGTAGAAGATGAAAAAATAGATACCGTTTTTACCAAACAATTTAATGCTACAATCTCACTAAATTACAAAGGCAATGAACTGGCAGAAAACATGCAATTGTATTATGGACCAAACGACAAAGTACAATTTGATAAATACGAAGATAAAAAACTTAACTACAATTTAGCCATTGGTACAAGTATTTTTAGGTGGATAAATACGCATTTTGTTGCACCATTATTTACATTTATACATACTAAAGTTTTAAGTAGTTTAGGTTTAGCAATTATATTACTTACTATTTTTGTTAAATTATTGATGTCGCCATTACTTTATAAATCCTTTTTATCAAGTGCAAAAATGAAGGTTTTAAAACCTGAATTAACCGCAATAAACGAAAAATATAAAGGTAAAGAAAATGCCATGAAACGTCAACAAGAAACGATGGCTATTCAGCGAAAAGCAGGTGTAAACCCTATGGCAGGTTGTATTCCTGCGGTATTGCAAATGCCAATATTCTTTGCATTATTTAGATTTTTTCCTACAAATATAGATTTACGACAAGAAAGTTTTTTATGGGCAACCGATTTATCTGCTTATGATGAAATTATAAAGTTACCTTTTACTATTCCATTTTATGGTAGTCACGTTGCATTATTTCCGATTTTAGCATCTGTATCTATGTATTTCTATATGAAAATAACACAAGGTCAGCAATCTGCAATGCAACAACCAACACAAGAAGGAATGCCAGACATGCAAAAAATGATGAAAATGATGATGTACTTTTCACCATTTATGATGCTATTTTTCTTTAACAGTTATGGTTCTGGTTTGAGTATTTATTACTTTATATCGCAATTAATTTCTATTATAATTATGTTAGTTATTAAATACTACATTATTGATGAAGATAAAATTAAAGCAAAAATACAAGTAAACAAACAAAAAGCACCTAAAAAGAAATCGAAGTTTAGACAACGTTTAGATGATGCTATGAAACAGGCACAAGTACAACAAGAGTTGAAGAAGAAAAAATAGTTTGGACTTTTAGACTTTAGACTTTAGACTTTAGACTTTAGACTTTAGACTTTAGATAAAAAAGAAAAACCGATTTACAAAACATATGTAAATCGGTTTTTTTATGAAAATATTATCGTTTTAAAAATTTAATGTTTCTAAATTTTTACCCAAAATTATTAACCGTTATTTAAAATTAATAATCTCCTAAAGTTACTGGGTTTTGTTTTAAACCAATTGCTAATTGCTCATCGTTTGGTGCTTTTCCGTGCCAAGCATGAGTTCCCATCATAAAGTCAACACCATTTCCCATTTCGGTATGTAATAAAATACAAACTGGTTTACCTTTACCTGTTAATGATTTTGCTTTTATCAAACTTTCTTTAATAGTATCAATATCATTTCCTTTAAAAACATCTAAAACTATCCAACCAAATGCTTCAAATTTTGCTCGTAAATCCCCTAAAGGTAAAACATCATCTGTAGAACCATCAATTTGTGCTTTGTTATAATCTACAGTTGAAATTAAATTATCTATATTTTTTCCTGCCGCATACATTAATGCCTCCCAAATTTGTCCTTCTTGTAATTCGCCATCGCCATGTAATGTGTAAACTAAAGAAGAATCGCCATTTAATTTTTTTGCTTGTGCTGCACCAATTGCAACTGACATTCCTTGCCCTAAAGAACCAGCAGACATTCTTATACCTGGCAAACCTTCGTGTGTTGTTGGATGCCCTTGTAAACGTGTACCTAATTTTCTGAAAGTTGCTAATTCTTCCACCGGAAAAAAGCCACTACGTGCCAAAACACTATAGATTACTGGTGAAATATGACCGTTTGACAAAAAGAATAGATCTTCATCTATACCATCCATTTTAAAATCGGTTGAATAATTTAAAACATCTTGATATAAAACAGTTAAAAATTCTGCACAACCCAAAGAACCTCCAGGATGACCTGAGTTCACAGCATGTACCATTCTGATAATATCTCTTCTAACTTGTGTGGTAAAATCTTTTAATTCTTGTGTGGTTGCCATAATTATATTTTATAAAGCAAAAGTACAATAGCAGATAATATTTAATCCTATTATTAAAACGGAATTATAGTTAAATTATTAACAATTTCTATAACATATCTTTCAACTTGAATTTATACGTATATTGAAATCCATTTCTATCCACTAACATTTTTATTCTATTGTTTTCTTTAGAAGCTAATAATTGAATGATATTTTTTAAATCATATTCAAATACAGGTTTGCCATTTACTTCTAAAAGTATATCATTTTCTTTAAGTCCAATAATTGCAGCAGGCGAATTTGGTTTAACTAAAGCGATGATAAATGAATCTTCAAAAACATAATTATAGGCGTAATTAAAACTCACAGTATTCTTATATTGACTACCAAAACTATTAATTATATTAGATTTTTTAACCAACATTTTACCATTATGAATAATTTCTAAACCACTTTTATCATAAAAAAAAGGTCTTTTGAAATTACTATTTTTTCGTAATGTGATTTTTCTTTTAGGATAATCCAAAATAACATGAAACCTTTTTAATATCTCTGAACCTAATGTTCCGTTGCGTTTAATTTTTTTATTTAAATAAAACAATGAAGCAGAATCGGGATAAGAAACCACAAAATTACTTAGTTTAAAATCTCCCAATTTAAAATCATTTAATTTTGCTTTTTTTCCAAAAATATTACCGCTAAGACCTTTTCCTAAAAACTCTTTACTATGTTTATCAGGTACGGTTATTTTTTGATGACTTTCTTTTAACAACCATAAAGATTCTCCTGCGCCAGAATCAATTAATAGTTTTACAGGCAATAAACTATCATCACTAGCACTAATGTAAGATTCTATATAGGGTTTTCTATTTTGAAAAAACAAATCAAATTCACTACACTTTTTGCATTTTTTATATGTATAATATTCATGTTTTGTGAATTTTATTTTCTTTCTGATATAATTAATTTCTACAACAAAATCTTTTATAAGATCTGTACCAATTAGGCCATAAATATCGATTCCCATTCTAGACGAAAAATCAAATTTTTCATTTAATATTAAATACAATTCAAAATTAGGACTTACAATACTTTTTAACCTAAATAAGTTATTCTTAGATTTTAATGCTTCAAAATATTTGCCTTTACCTAAACCTTTTATGGTAATTTTTTTAGTTTGGTTTAACTGTACAGAATCATTCGATTTAATATTAAATAATAAAGATTTGGAAACACCTGTATCTAAAATAAAATTAAATTCTTGGTTATTAATTTTTACTGGTAATATAATTAAATTATTAATCAATTTAAAAGACATCGTTTCTGATTTTCTATTTCCGACAAGGTCAAAATGAGTTTGTGCTCTTATTAGATTAACTAACAAAAATAAAATAATTAGAAAAGATAATTTGTCTTTTTTCATTGAGTTAATAAATATACAAAATAAATAAATTATTCTCTTAAAATTAACAATTTTTAACAGTAAATAATTAAATTTAATTTTGCACTTTTGTAGTTCTTAAATCATTGTTAATTATGCCTAAGATTTCTCAAAAAGGATTAAAAATGCCACAATCACCAATCAGAAAATTGGTGCCATTTGCAGAAGATGCAAAAAAAAGAGGCAATCATGTTTATCATTTAAATATTGGGCAACCAGATATTAAGACACCACAACTTGCATTAGATGCAGTACAAAAAAGTGATTTAGAAGTTTTAGCTTATGCGCGTTCTGAAGGTTCAGAAACTTACAGAAAAAAATTAGTAACTTATTACAAAAGCAAAAACATAAATGTTACCGCAAGTGATATTGTAGTTACTACTGGCGGATCGGAAGCCTTACTTTTTACTATTGGCAGTATAACCGATTTTGGTGATGAAATTATTATTCCAGAACCATTTTACGCAAACTATAACGGTTTTTCAACTGCAAATGGCGTAACAGTAAAACCTGTAATTTCTACTATAGAAAATGGATTTTCTTTACCTGAAATTTCAGAATTTGAAAAACAAATTACCGCTAAAACTAAAGCCATAATTATTTGTAATCCAGGGAATCCGACTGGTTATTTATATACTAAAGAAGAAATTGAAAAATTAGCAAAACTTGCTTTAAAACACGATTTGTTTTTAATTGCCGATGAAGTATATCGCGAATTTGTTTACGATGGTTTATCACATCATTCGGTTATGAATGAAAATGGTTTAGAAAATCACGCTATACTAATTGACTCAGTATCAAAAAGATACAGTATGTGTGGCGCAAGAATAGGTTGCGTAGTTTCTAAAAATAAAGAATTAATTGCTACGGTTATAAAATATGCGCAAGCAAGATTAAGTCCTCCGACATTTGCGCTAATTGCAAGTGAAGCAGCTTTAGATACGCCACAAAGTTATTTTAACGATGTTATTGAAGAGTATGTTGACAGAAGAGATACTTTAATTACCGAGTTAAATAAAATTGAAAACATAAAAGTATCGAAACCTAAAGGTGCTTTTTACTTAATTGCAGAATTACCTGTAAAAGATGCAGATCATTTTGCACAATGGCTCTTAGAAAATTTCAACCATAATAATGAAACCGTAATGGTTGCTCCTGCAAGTGGTTTCTACTCTACTGAAGGTTCTGGAAAAAATCAAATTAGAATTGCTTACGTGTTAAAAAAAGAAGATTTAATTAAAGCAGTTGAGATAATAAAATTAGCACTAAAAGAATATAATTGTTAGAATAAACCTGTGTCAAAAATTAACCACAAAAGGGACAAAAGAAAACAAAAGTAAAATCCGTGAAATCTGTGGAAATCTGCGTGCAAAAAAAAGAAAAGAGAGAAAATCCGTGAGTTCTGCGTGACCAAAGACTAAAGATTAGAAACCAAAAGACCATGAAATATAGACAACTTACCACAGAACAATTAAACGAAATGCACGAAGAATTTGCTATATTCTTAGCAAGTCAAAAAATTGATGGCGAAAAATGGCAAGAAATTAAAGATACAAAACCCGAAGTTGTAGAAGAGGAAATAAATATTTTTAGCGATTTAGTTTGGGAAAAAGTTTTAACAAACACAAAATACCTAACTAATTTATCTGAAAAAAATATCAATTTATTTAGATGTGATGCCGAAAATATTCATAGAATAGTTATAAAATGTGACAAGAAAGACTTTAATTTTTCTAACAAAAAAGATTACCATTGGTTTATTAATAATTCTAAAGATAAATCGCTTTCATACTTTAAAGGGCAAAAATCGTATTTTAAAGAGAAAAATTTAGAGGTTTTTGATCTTATTGAAAAAGGTTGCATGATTTCTAAACCTGACTTGTATGAATCTGTTTTTACTATTATTGGGTAGGTTTTTACTTTAATTTATTGATTAAGTTCTTCTAAACTTAAACATTAATTTAACAAACCCAAAATCTACTTATTCAAAAAATATATTATCTTGGCATCCTAAATATATTATACATGAAAAAGATACTTTTATTATCATTATTATTTGTTACATTAATTAGTTATGCAACAAATCCACCTAAAGACAAAACGAAAACTACGTATTGGCAACAAAAGGTTGATTACACTATGCATATTGATATGAATGTAAATAACTATCAATTTAAAGGTACACAAAAATTAATCTATACTAACAATTCACCAGACGATTTAAACGTAGTTTTTTACCATTTATATTTTAATGCGTTTCAACCTGGTTCTGAAATGGATAACAGACTTCAAAATATTGATGATCCTGACAAAAGAATGATAACAAAAGATAAAAAAAGCAGAATCTCTTCTTTAAAACCTAATGAAATAGGTTATCACAAAATAACTTCCTTAAAACAAGATGGAAAAAAAGTAACCTATGAAGTTTTCGGAACTATTTTAAAAGTAACTTTAAACAAACCAATTAAAGCAGGTTCAAGCACAACTTTTGATATGATATTTAATTCGCAAGTTCCTGTTCAGATTAGAAGAAGTGGCAGAAATAATAAAGAAGGTATTGCTCTTTCTATGGCACAATGGTATCCGAAAATGGCAGAATATGATTTTGAAGGTTGGCATGCAGATGCCTATATTGCTAGAGAATTTCATGGTGTTTGGGGTGATTTTGATGTAACTATAAAAATTGATAAAGATTATATTCTTGGTGGCACAGGTTATTTGCAAAACGCAAACGAAATTGGTTATGGCTACCAAAAAGAAGGTGTTAAAGTAAAAAGAAAAGGCAAGAAAATTTCTTGGCATTTTAAAGCACCAAATGTTCATGACTTCACTTGGGCAGCAGATAAAGATTACATTCATGATGTAATTGATGGTCCGAATAATGTAAAACTGCATTTTTTATATAAAAAAAGTTTATCTAAAGAAACAAAAGAAAATTGGAAATTAATGCAACAAGATGCTTATAATACATTGGCGTTTTTCAATAAAACAATTGGTGAATATCCTTATAAACAATATTCTATAATTCAAGGTGGCGATGGCGGAATGGAATATGGCATGTGTACTTTAATTACAGCCGAAAGAGGTTTGGAAAGTTTACAAGGTGTTGTTAGACATGAAATGGCACATTCGTGGTTTCAGTTTGTTTTGGCGACTAATGAATCAAAACATCCTTGGATGGATGAAGGTTTTGCATCTTACATTAACACTTTAGCAGATCAAGAATTAGATAAAAAAACAGATTTTCCGTTTGATAGAGTTTATAAAACGTATAAATTCTTAGCAAAATCGGATAAAAATGAACCTTTAACCACGCATGGTGATCACTATAATACTAATATGGCCTACGGAATTAATTCTTATTATAAAGGTCAAATTTTCTTATCTCAATTAGAATACCTTATCGGAAAAGATAATGTTTTAAAAACACTACAGAAGTTTTATACAGATTTTAAAATGAAACATCCGACCCCAAATGATATCATTAGAACTGCCGAAAAAATTTCTGGTTTACAATTAGGTTGGTATTTAAACGAATTTGTAGAAACTAATCACACGATAGATTATGGTATAAAATCGGTTAACGGAAAAGAAATAACTTTAGAACGTATCGGGAAAATGCCAATGCCAATAGATTTAAAAGTTACCTATAAAGATGGTACTGAGGAAGAATTTCATATTCCGTTACGGATGCTATTAGGTCATAAAAACACGAATGCTACTATAATTAAAAATTGGGCTTGGGCAATGCCAAATTACACTTTTGAAGTATCTAAAGAT
>CAYQTF010000053.1:2742-7843 GCA_964420345.1 uncultured Flavobacteriaceae bacterium | reverse complement strand
ACTTTTTCTTCTTTAAAAGTGATACCATATTCTTCTAATTCTTTTAAAATTGGTTCGTAAACTTCTTTAGTAATTGGCAATTGTACACCAGGGTTTTTTATTTCACCATTTAGAATTTTTAATGTTGCAATAGCGACTGGCAAACCAACCGTTTTTGCCATTGCAGTATAAGTTTGGTCATCACCAATAACTTGCATATAAGAATTTATTTGGCGCTTTTCACCTTTGTATTCATAACCAAATTTATGCATCATCACAATCATATCTTTGTCCTTTTCTTTTAAAGTCCATTTGTCCATTAAAATTTTCTGAAGCATTTGTGCTGGAGTTGCATTTTTAATTTCGATTTTCTTATCTGCATTAAAAATATCTAGTTCTAATAATTTTTCCCAGACGACATCATCTTGATCAATTTTTAAATAATGACGCATTTTTAATTCCACCGAATCATAAGGCGCATATGCTAAAAATGAATTGGTAAAGTCACGATAACTCATGTTTTCAGAATCTTCTATAGTATAACTATCATCTGTCATTCCTAATTGTACAAAGACATTCCATGCTCTAGAAAAACCAATTTTTCTAATAGTACCTCTATATAAAGTTAGCACATCTTCTAAACCATAAACTTTTCTGTATTTTAAAGAATCTCGATTTGCTAATGCTTCAAATTTACCATATTCTCGTAAATCTAAAATTTCGGTACGTCTAAATAATTTATGATAAGGTATGTATTTATATTTTCCTTCTTGTATAAATTTTGCCGTGCCACCTTGACCAGCAACAACTACATTTCTAGGATTCCAAGTAAATTTATAATTCCATAAATTATCATCCGATTCTGGTGCAACTAAACCACCTGTAAACGATTCGAACAATAATAATTTAGCATCATTTTCTCTAATTCTATCAATAATTTGCATGGCGCTCATATGATCTATTCCTGGATCTAAACCAATTTCATTCATAAAAACAAGGCCTTTTTCAACAACAGCATCGTTTAATTCTTCCATTTCTTTAGAAATATACGATGCCGTAACCATAGATTTACCAAACTCTACACAATCTTTTGCTACATCTAAGTGAAATCTTGCTGGCAACATCGACACAACAATGTCTGCATATGCAACTGCTTCTCTTCTGTTTTTTTTATCAAAAACATCCAATTCAACTGCAATGGCATTTTTATGATTCTGAGTCATTTTTCTTGCAGACTCTACAAATTTATCTGCTACAATTATTTGTAATTTTTCACTTTCAGACTTATCTAATAAATATTTTATTAAAGAAGATGCAGATCTACCTGCGCCTATTACTAATACTTTTCTCATATAATTAAATCGAATAATTTTAAAATTGTTAGTTTTTATATAAATTCAAAAATACAATTTTGATTTAATAATTCATACTTAAATCAATAAAATTCAATATTTTTGCAAAAATATTTTAAAGATGAAAAGAAATTTAAGTCTAACTGCTATTTTAGGTTTTTTTGCGATTTTACTTGGTGCTTTTGGCGCACATACTCTAAAAGAAAAAATTGGAATAGAACAATTAAAAGCGTTTGAAACTGGTGTGAAATACCAAATGTACCATGTTATTGTGTTATTATTTGTGAATACGTTTCAAGGATTTACTCCTAAAATTAAAAACAGAATAAGTATTTTCTTCTTTATTGGTATATTATTTTTCTCAGGTTCTATATATTTGTTAACAACTACCAATATTTCACCTAAAATTATTGGTCCAATTACACCATTTGGCGGTTTGTTTTTAATGTTTGGATGGTTATTATTAGTTTATTATTTCATCAAAAAAAAATAAACAATCTCGTTAATAAAATATTTAATATAAATCTTCGTTGTGAAATTATAATTTAAATTTGCAATCAATTATAAACAAAAATTACTCAAAATTATGAATACCAAAACCGAGTTAACGCATACAAAATCGTTAAGCAAATATGGAATCAATAATTCAAATGTAAAATGGAACTTATCATCAGATGAATTAATCAAAATCTGTTTGGATAAGAATCTAGGTAAAATTGCCAGTTCAGGTGCGTTAGCAGTCAATACAGGCGAATTTACAGGTAGATCACCAAAAGATCGCTTTATTGTAAAAGATGATATCACCGAAAACCAAGTTTGGTGGGACGGAAATATAAACTTACCATTTAACGAAGATAATTTTGACAAATTATATAATAAAGTTGTCACGTATCTTTCTACAAAAGAACTCTATGCTCGCGATTCATTTGCAGGAGCAGATAAAAATAACCAATTACATTTAAGAGTTGTGACCGAATTACCTTGGGTTAGTTTATTTGCATATAATATGTTTATACGACCAAATCAAGAAGAATTGAAAAACTTCAATCCTGAATGGGTAGTTTTACAAGCACCATCGTTTATGGCAGTTGCTGATGAAGATGGTACAAGACAACACAATTTTAGTATCTTAAGTTTTAAACGTAAAATTATTTTAATTGGCGGTTCTGGTTATACTGGCGAAGTCAAAAAAGGAATTTTCTCTGCTTTAAACTTCATTTTACCTGTATTTAATAATGTTTTTCCGATGCATTGCTCTTCTAATATTGGTAATAATGGTGAAACTGCTATCTTTTTTGGATTATCAGGTACAGGTAAAACAACTTTATCCGCAGATGTTCACCGTAAATTAATTGGTGATGATGAGCATGGTTGGACAGCAGATAATAAAGTTTTTAATTTTGAAGGCGGTTGTTACGCAAAAGTAATTGATCTTTCCGCTAAGAATGAACCTGAAATATATGCCGCAATTAAAAAAGGTGCATTGTTAGAAAATGTGATTTTCAAAAAAAATTCTAATGAAGTCGATTATGAAGACGTTTCAATAACTCCAAATACTAGAGTAAGTTACCCTATTAATCATATTGAAAATATTCAAGTACCAAGTATAGGAGAAAATCCGAAAAACATTTTCTTTTTAACAGCAGATGCTTTTGGTGTTTTACCTCCAATTTCTAAATTAACTCCTGGCCAAGCTGCTTATCACTTTATTTCGGGTTACACCGCAAAAATTGCAGGTACCGAAGCAGGAATTACAGAACCAGTGCCATCGTTTTCAGCATGTTTTGGCGCTCCTTTTATGCCTTTGCATCCTGCAAAATATGCCGATATGCTAAGCAAAAAAATGACGGAACATAATGTAAATGTTTGGTTGGTAAATACAGGTTGGACTGGCGGACCATATGGTGTTGGTAACAGAATGAAATTAAAATACACTAGAGCAATGATAAATGCTGCTTTAGATGGTAAATTAGATAATGTAACTTTTGAAAATCATCCTATTTTCAAATTAGCAATGCCAACTACTTGTGATAATGTACCAACTGAAGTATTAAATCCTAGAAATACTTGGACAGATAAAGATGCTTATGATGCTAAAGCAATGCATTTAGCAAAATCTTTTCATGAAAATTTTAAAACTTTTGAAGAAGGTGCAAATCAAGAAATTTTAGATGGTGCGCCAATAAAATAAGTAAACCAAAAGAAGTAAAGACGTTTTGCAAAACGTCTTTACTTCTTTTTACACCAAAACGTCTTTACTCCTTTTTACACCAAAACATTTTTACTTCTTTTTATACCAAAACATCTTTACTTAAACCTCACAACAATTTACTATATTCGCAGTATGATTAAAGTAGTTATACTTGGTAGTGGAAATGTAGCAACGCATTTAACCAAAGCATTTATTAAATCTAAAAATGTGGAAGTTGTTCAAGTATATACTCGTAGTGATACTTCAAATAAAATTAAAAAAATAGAATACACAAATGACCTCAGCAAACTAAAAAATGCAGATGTGTACTTTATTGCTATTTCAGATGATGCAATTACAGATTTTTCTAAAAAATTAAATTTAAAAAATAAATTAGTGGTACATACTTCTGGTTCGGTTACACTGCAAGAATTAAAATGTAATGCTAGAAAAGGTGTTTTTTATCCGTTACAAACTATTAATAAAAAATCGAAAATTAAATTTAAAAACGTTCCTATTTGTATAGAAACTGAATATGAAGAAGATTATATATTATTAGAAAAATTAGCGAAATCCATTTCTGAAAAAGTTTTCAAAATAGATTCCGAAAAAAGAAAACACTTGCATTTAGCAGCAGTTTTTGTGAATAATTTTACCAATCATTTATATAAAATTGGGAATGATATTTGCAATGAAAAAAATGTATCGTTTGAAATTTTAAAACCTTTAATAAAAGAAACAGCAAATAAAATAAAATACATTACACCAGAAGAAGCACAAACTGGTCCCGCAAAAAGAAAAGATTATAAAACTATAAAAAAACATTTAAGTTTTCTAGATAAAGAACAACAAAAAATATATAATTTATTAAGCAATTCGATTAGTAATAATGAGCTAACAAAAAATAATTAATTTATAAAACAACTTTGCAAATTTCGCTTAATTCTTAGCAACTTTGCGGTTAATTAACTAATGAAAAACTATAAAGAAATATTACCCCAAATAAGCACATTAATTTTTGATATTGATGGCGTTTTAACCGATGGAACTGTAACAATTTTCCCTAACGGAGAATTAATTAGAAAAATGAACATTAAAGATGGTTATGCCTTAAAAACCGCAGTAGATATGAAATTTAATGTTTGTATTATTTCTGGTGGAAATAATAAATCTGTTTTAACACGTTTGCAAGGTTTAGGCATAAAAGATATTTATTTAGGCGCACATAATAAAATCGAACAACTACATGATTATTTAGATAGTAAAAATATTAAATTAGAAAATGTTTTATATATGGGCGATGACATACCAGATTATCCGGTAATGGAATTGGTTGGTTTACCAACTTGTCCGCAAGATGCTGTGCCAGAAATAAAAGGAATTGCAAAATATGTTTCGCATAAAAAAGGTGGCAATGGTGCTGTTAGAGATATTATTGAACAAGTACTTAAAGTGCAAGGTAAATGGAATAGTAATTTTGATGCCAATATAGATTGATTTTATTGACTGAATATATTTACCACATAGACAGATAGTTAACATAGTTTTTAATTATAAATACTGATGACTGAGTACTGAA
>CAYQTF010000053.1:0-2642 GCA_964420345.1 uncultured Flavobacteriaceae bacterium | reverse complement strand
AATGGTGGTTTATTATCTTCGGTATTTATTTTATCGCTTTTTTTAATGACAAATGGTGTTAATGCCTTATTTAGTGGTTTTGAATTTACCTATCATAAAATAATGAACAGAAGTTTTATAAGACAGTATTTAGTTGCGCTTTTTACCTCTATAATTATGGCATTATTATTGTTACTTACCGTAGCAGTTATCATTTACTTTGAAATAGCGATAGGTAAATTAAAATCTAGCGGCATTGTTAATGATGCTGTTTTTTGGATTGAAATCGGTAAGTATATTATATTGGTGTTTACATTATTTGTAGGTGTTTCTATTTTATACTATTTTGGAACTCGTGAAGGAAAAAAAATAAAATTCTTTTCGCCTGGTTCTATATTAACCACTGTTTTAATCCTAGTAAATTTTAAATTATTTGGTATATACGTAAGTAAATTTGCAAAATATAATGAGTTATATGGTATAATTGGTACAGTTTTAATTATGATGCTATTTATTTGGTTAAACTCGAATATATTATTATTAGGAAACGAACTAAATACTTGTATGATAGGTCTTAAAAAAGAAGTGAAAAATAAAAACGAACAATAAAAATATTTAAAATGAAAAAAGTCATCTTCCTTTTAACTTTAATATTATTTCAATTTACTCTTATTAATGCGCAAGAAAAAAACGAATTAAATTGGTTAGAAGATTTTGAACAAGCAAAAGTAATTGCTAAAGAACAAAATAAACCTATTCTTATTTTTTTTACAGGATCTGATTGGTGTGGTTTATGTAAAATGTTAGAAAAAGATTTTTTCTCTACCGATGAATTTAAAGAAACTGCTACAAATAGTTTGGTTTTATACAGAGCAGATTTTCCACAAAGAAGAACAGACATTGTAACTGCTGCACAAAAATTAGTAAATGAAGCACTAGATAAAAAATATAGTAAAACACGTGGCACAAGAGTATTTCCTACCATTGTTATGATTGATGCTACTGGAAAAGAAATTAATTTTATAGAAAGTTATAATTATATTCACGATACATCTAGACATACTAAGTTGATTGATTATGTTTTGAGTAGTTATTAATCATTAATCAAACAAGTCCAAATACTTAATCTGCCATTTTCAAAACGTGTCCAAACTGGTCTAATAACACCATTAAAAGCGTGAATATTGTTATAATCACCAAAGAAAACTCTTTCGTCTGGTATAAACGAACTTTCTGAAATTGTAGTATTACTAAACGAATTTCCGCCATCTTTGGAAACCGCTAAAACAACATCGGTTTTAGAATCTTTGTATTTACTTCTATCGTAATAAACAATATAAATATAACCATTTTTCGGGTCAACACTCATCCAAGTTAAAAACTGATGTGTTTTGGTTTTATCTTTATTTACACGTTTTGGTTTAGACCAAGTAGTGCCATTATCGGTAGATTTTACAATAAAAATATCTGTATCATTTGTACCATTTCGCTGGTCTGAAAAATTAATATAAATTGTACCTTTATATTTACTTTCGCTTAAATCTACAGAAGTGACAGGAAAACCATTGACTCTGTTAAAACCTGGCACTTTAAATTTCCAACCATTTGGTTGGTCGCTTGCAATAATATCATTTTCTAACCAAGTTTTTCCACCATCGACACTTCTATCAAAATAAATTTGATTGTTTAAACTCCAGGCACAAAAAATCTCTCCATTAACTCCAACTGCTGGCACAGCGCCTTCCGTTGTATTATTATTATCTTTTGCACTACCTTCTATTTCACTTAAAGCGGAAGTTTCTGACCAAGAAAGACCATCGTCACTAGATTTAGAAAATAATATTCTGGATTTATCTTTTTCTAAAGAACTACCATATTTATCAAACTCTGTCCAAGTTACATAAATTTCATCATTAAACGGATTTACAACTGCCCATTCTTTATCTTGTTGTTTCGGAGGATCATTTTTACCAATACCTGTGCCATTATCCCAATTTATTCCGCCATCGCTAGATTTTTGAACCACTATTCTATCTAAAATTTGATCACTTTCCCAATTAGTACCTTCGGGATCTGACAAATGAAAATAATAAAAATTACCTTTAGTATCTGCAACAATACACGGATCGCCCCAAATACCATAAGTAGAACTTACGTTCTTTGTTTTCCAAGTTTTTCCACCATCAAAAGAAGTATGCGCAAAATCTATAACAGAACCGACAACTATATTTTGCGTATTGGTTGGGTTTATAAATATACTTGGTTCGCAAGGACCTATTTTTGTTGGGTTTGTTTGCTCAAATATTTTAATGTTTTTGTACTTTTCTGTAGAAATTGTATTTTTAAACAATTTACAAGTTGTACAAGTAAAAATAAGCAACAATATTAAAATCCCCTTAATTAAATATCGCATAAATGATTTTATATGAGCTACAAATATAAAAGATTAATTCAAATGTGTAAATTTGTTGCATGAAAAATTTAGTAATTTTAACTGGCGCTGGAATAAGTGCAGAAAGTGGTATTAAAACTTTTAGAGATTCTGATGGATTATGGGAAGGTCACGATGTTATGGAAGTTGCAACTCCTGAAGGTTTTAAAAAAAATCCTGCATTGGTTTTAGAATTTTATAATCAACGTAGAAGGCAATTATTATCGGTTAA
>CAYQTF010000052.1:0-16430 GCA_964420345.1 uncultured Flavobacteriaceae bacterium | reverse complement strand
CATAATATATTTATTTAATCACAAATATAAGAAAATATCTTTACACCTCTATTAACTTTAATTAAGAAATGCTTAACAGTTTTTAAATAATGTTATGAATAATTCAGTACGTAATTTTATCTTTTTTGTGTAAAGTTTAGTCTAAAAAAGGTTCTATTATTTTGCTTTTTCAGTAAAAAAAGCGTCAATTTTGAAATTAATTATGTAAAATCAAATCTTACCTAAATGCAAACTTTTAATAATACCATCGGCAAGACCGATTTTTGGTACATAAACATTTCTTGCGCCAGACCATTTCATAGCAGATAAATATATTTTTGTTGCAGGAATTATAACATCTGCTCTATCTGGTTTTAATGATAATTCAGAAATACGTTGCTCGTAAGACATGCTTTTTAAAAATTTATAATGTGCATTTAAGTAAATGTAAGAAAGTGGTTTTCCGAAAACAGTATTAGAACCTTTATATATGGTATTTATATTTCCGCCTGAACCAATTAAAGAAATATCGGACAAATCTTTACTGTGTTTTTTAATCCAATTTTCAATATCTTTATAAATTGCTTTATTTTTCTTTTTTTCTAGTAATCTTACCGTTCCTAATTTATATGATTTTGATGCTGTTACTTTTCCTTTAGAGAAGAAAGTCATTTCGGTGCTTCCGCCACCAACATCTACATATAAATAAGATTTATCACTTTCTAATAAGGATGTTAAATCGGTAGATGAAATAATAGTTGCTTCAGTTTCGCCACTAATTAAGTCAATTTCAATTCCTGTTTTATCTTTAATTAGTTTTATAACTTCTTGTCCGTTTTCTGCTTCTCGCATTGCCGAAGTTGCACAGGCTTTATATTTTTCAACATTATGTACATTCATTAATAATTGATACGCATTCATTGCATCTAGCATTCGTTTTTGATTTATTGTAGAAATATTACCTTCTGTAAAAACATCTTGACCTAATCTAATTGGTACACGTATTAAAGAAACTTTACGATATTTTGGATCGTTATGCTTTGTTATAATAACGTTACTTATTAAAAGTCGAATGGCATTAGAACCAATATCAATTGCAGCGTATTTTTTTATCTTCAAACTATAAAGATTTTTGTTTGTGATTTTTTGGAGAATCTACTAAAATAGTTTTTCCTTTAGTTAAGTTTTTCCAATGTTTAATATTTAATTTCAAACCAATAATTCCGCAAGTAGGTACGTGATTAATTTTTTGATTACCGTATTTATTTACAAAAGTACTAATGCCATGATCGTGACTAAAAATTATAACCGAATCATAAGAATCATCTAATGCTTTAACGGTTTTTATTAAATAACCATCGCTAAAACTGTATAGAGATTTGTTGATTTTTAAATTTGCTAACGGAAAATTAAATGTGTTACAGAAAATAATACCTGTATGTAAAGCACGCATTGCACTACTAGAAATAAAAACATCTGGTTTAGAATGCTTTTTTAATAACGCATTCGCCATTAAATATGCGTCATTAATACCGCGTTTTTTTAATGGTCTATCTTGGTCTTTGATGTTATCGTATTTCCAAGATGATTTTGCATGTCTTACTATGAATAGTGTTTTCATTTGTAAAAAATGATTTGTTATTTAAATTTTAGTTCATTCGGGTTTCGATTCATATCCCAAATAGTTAAAACTTGGATTTCTATAGGTGTAATTTTGTAAATTAATTTATAACTTCTAACGAATATAATTCTAACATTTTTTATTTCTGTTTGAGAACCTACATAAGGGGAAACAGTTAAAAATCTTGTTGCTTCATTAAAAAGTAAATTTAGTTTTGTAGCATATTCTGTTGATTTATTATGCTTATTCCAAAATTTAAAAATTTCTTTTTTATCTTCTAAAGAAGTTAAAGTCCATTTAAGTCTTCTTCCTCTAGCCATTTTTGTGTAATTTTATCTGCTTCAAACTGATTAAATACCCTTCCGTTTTTGACATCATTAATTCCTTTTAAAACGCTTTCTTTTTCATCTTTCCTGAAATTGTAAATATTAGGGATGTCTTTTTCAATAGTTATCAAATTTAATATATCTTCTAATATTTCAGGATTATTAATTGCATTTACACGCTCAATAATTTTCTCTTTAATGCTCATGATAAAATAATTAAAAGTTCTTTAAACAAATATAATGCTTTTTTATAAATTATGGTTGCAAACGTTCTATTTTAAAATTAAAATCATCTTGTAAAGTAAATCTAATTCTATCGTGCATTCTATTTGGTCTGCCTTGCCAAAATTCTATTACTGTTGGTTTTATTAAATAACCGCCCCAATTATTTGGTCTTTTAATTTCGTTGTCACGGAATTTATTTTCCATAGCAATAAGTTTTTTATCTAATTCAACTCTCGAACTAATAACGTCACTTTGGTCAGAAGCCCAAGCACCTAATTTAGAACCTTCGGGTCTAGATTCAAAATAACCGTCGGATAAATTTCCAGCAAGTTTCTCTGCTATTCCTTTTATAATAACTTGACGTTCTAAACCTTGCCAAAAAAAAGACAAACAGACATTAGAATTTTTAGTAATTGCTTTTCCTTTTTCGGAATTATAATTAGTATAAAAAATAAAACCTTCCCAAGTAAAACGTTTTAATAAAACGATTCTATTTTTAGGAAAACCATCCAAACCAATTGTCGAAAGATTCATGGCATTTGCTTCTCCAGATTCATTTTCTTCTGCTTGATGAAACCACTTTTTGAATAATTCCATTGGGTTTTTGGGAATGTTAGATTCTAAAAGTTCGTCTTTTTTGTATGTTTTTCTGTGGTTACTAAGATCTTTCATTTATTTAAAATGTTTAGGTAAATCCCTACTTCCGTGTAAAATTCTTATAATTAAAATACTATTTTCTAATATTTCATAAAAAATTATATGTTTGTCTTTTGATATACTGAACAATTTATCATTAATCTCTATTCGATGTTTCCCAATGGTTGGGTTTATTAACAAATGATTAAATATTGGTGTAAATTCTGCTACATATTTTATTGCTTGATTTAAACCAAACATTTTTAAAGTATATTTAAATATTTTATCAATATCATTATCCGCTTGAACTGATAATTCATAAATATTTTTAACTTTTCTCATTGATGGTTGAAACATTATCATTAATAATATCTTCAACACTTCTATTACTTACTCCAGAATGCCAACCTTTTTGAATCTCTAATCGTAAATCTTCAATTATTCTATGACGATATACTTCATGTAAACGCAAAGCATCTCTAACTACTTCACTTGCATTTTGAAAATCACCAGATTGAACTTGATCCGTAATATAATCTTGTTGTTTGTTTGTAAAACTAATATTCATTTTAAATTTTTTAAAGACATGCAATTTGTCTATATATAGCAAATATAGACAAATTTATTCTTTTTTACTAATCAACCACAAACCAATAAAAGTTATAAAACCGTTAATTGGTAATATTTCCCAAGAAAACTTATAATCACCAATAATACTTGTAGGTAATTTAGAAATGATTACAATTAGAATGATTGCGATTAAACAAACTAACCAAGAAAATTTATCGTTAAGTTTTCGTTTGGTTAATATTCCAAAAGCAAACAAACCTAGTAAAGGACCATAAGTAAATGTTGCAAAAGTAAATAGGTTTCCTACTACATTACCAGGTAATTGTTTAAAAATAATTACTACAATTATTAAAAGAACCGAAATAACAACATGTATTTTTTTTCTTAATGGTTTTTGTTGTTCTTTTGGTTTTTCTTCTAAATTGAAAAAATCTACAGAAACCGATGTTGTTAAAGAAGTTAAAGCAGAATCTGCACTTGAGTATGCTGCTGCAATTAAACCAATAATAAAAGTTATGGCAAGAGGAACTCCTAAACCTTGATTTAAAGCAATTTCAGGAAAAAGTAAATCCGTTTTTTGTTTTCCTTCTAATTCTGGTATAGCAACGCCAAATTTATCTGCATAAATATATAATAAAGCACCTAAAGATAAAAACACAAAATTAACGAAAATTAATAAAATAATCATCGTTGTCATGTTTTTTTGAGCGTCTTTTTGGTTTTTACATGTCAGGTTTTTTTGCATCATATCTTGGTCTAAACCTGTCATAGTAATTGCAATAAAAATACCGCCGATAAAATATTTCCAAAAATAAATTGGAGAGTTAGCATCTTCAAAATAGAAAATTTTACTTTTACTTGCAAACTCATCCGATTGTAAAAATTCTATATAAGACCAATCTAATTTGTTTAAAATTAAATAAATAGCAACTCCGACAGCAGTTAGCATTGCTAAAGTTTGTAAAGTATCTGTCCAAACAATAGTTTTAATTCCGCCTCTAAAAGTATAAACCCAAATTAATAAAACCGAAATAACAACAGTAATCCAAAACGGAATTCCTAATTCTGCAAACACAATATATTGCATAGAAATTGCAACTAAAAATAGACGAAAAGATGCGCCAGTTACACGAGAAAGTAAAAAGAACGCAGCGCCAGTTTTATAACTAACTTTACCAAATCGTTGTTCTAAATATTGATAAATAGAAGTTACATTTAACCGATAATATAAAGGTAGCAACACCAAAATAACAAATATAGTACCAACAAAAAAACCAAAAACACCTTGCATATATGCAAATTGAACGCCTTTTTCTCCGCCAATCATTCCAGGAACTGATATAAAAGTAACGCCAGAAAGCGTTGCGCCAATCATACCAAAAGCAACTACATACCAAGGCGATTGTTTGTTTGCTTTAAAAAAAGTGTCATTATCATCTTTTTTTCCGGTTAAAAAAGAAATAAATAATAAAATCCCAAAATATATTGCAATGATTATTAAAATAGTAGTTGGATTCATTTAAAAAGGTTTAATTGTTTTTTGTTAAATCGTTTAAATAAGATTAATAATATGCACAAAGAAACAAAATTTATATTTAAATATAAAAAACTTTAAATGTTAGTTTGACGGTTTAATAACTCTAGGCACTCATAACTTTAAATACTTTAGGCACTTAAATACAACTTAAATAATTTACATTTGCAAAATGGAATTTTCTTCAAAACTTTTAGAAAATGCAGTAAACGAAGTTTCGTTATTACCAGGTATTGGTAAACGTTCGGCTTTACGTTTGGTTTTACATTTGTTAAAACGCCCGAAAGAGCAAACTTTATATTTAGCAAACGCATTAAGTTTGCTAAGAAATGATATAAAACATTGTTTAAATTGTCATAATATTAGCGATGTAGATTTGTGTCAGATTTGTGCTAATAAAAAAAGAAATTCAGAAATAATTTGTGTTGTAGAAGATATTAGAGATGTAATGGCAATCGAAAATACAGCACAGTTTACAGGTCTGTATCATGTTTTAGGCGGAAAAATATCACCAATAGAAGGTATTGGTCCACATAATTTAACTATTGAAAGTTTGGTAAATAAAGTAAAAGAAGGCAAAGTAAGTGAAATTATTTTCGCTTTAAGTTCTACTATGGAAGGCGATACAACCAATTTCTACATCTATAGACAAATCGAAAATTATAACACAAAAATATCTGCAATTGCACGCGGAATTTCAGTTGGCGATGAAATTGAATATGCAGATGAAATAACTTTAGGCAGAAGTATTATTAATAGAATTCCGTTTGAAAATAGTTTGAAATCTTAGTGAAAAACAATAAATTCGACATATCAATAATAATTGTAAACTATAACGTTCGCTATTTTTTAGAGCAATGTTTGTTGAGTGTGCAAGATGCTTGTAAAAATATTTCTGCTGAAATTATTGTGGTTGATAACAATTCATATGATGAAAGTTGTGAAATGCTATCAGAAAATTTCCCAAATGTTAAGCTAATTGCAAATAAAGATAACACAGGTTTTTCAAAAGCAAATAATCAAGGTGTAGCTATAGCAAAAGGCAATTATGTTCTTATTTTAAATCCAGATACTATAGTTGCAGAAGACACCTTTGAGAAAATATTAGAATTTGCGAAAACTAAACAAAATTTAGGTGCGCTAGGAGTCAAATTAATTGATGGGAAAGGAAATTTTTTACCAGAAAGTAAGCGTGGTGTTCCAACACCAAAAGTATCTTTTAATAAATTGTTAGGAGTTTCGAGTAAACAGACAGGAAAATATTATGCCAATCATTTAACCGAAAATGAAACTGGTGTCATCGAAATTTTAGTTGGTGCATTTATGTTAATGAAACGAGATGTCTATAATGAAGTTAATGGTTTTGATGAAGATTATTTTATGTACGGTGAAGATATTGACCTTAGTTATAAAATAATTAAAAAAGGTTATCAGAATTATTATTATTCCGATACTCAAATTATCCACTATAAAGGAGAAAGTACAAAAAAAGACGTTAAATATTTGCGCTATTTTTATGGTGCAATGAAAATATTTTATAAAAAACATTTCAAGTTAAATGTTATTTATGATTTTTTAATGAGTTTTGGAATTCAGTTTTGGTTTTTAATAAAATATCTAAAATTAAAAACCATAGATTCATCTAAAGAAAATAATTCTAATTTTATTTATATAGGTGAAAATACTAGTGCATTTTCAAATTTAAAAACTACTATTAAACCTGAATTAGCAGTACATTATAATAGCATAAGTGTTGATGATATACTTAATAATAAAATAAAAACTATTATTTTTGATAATAATAACATTTCTAATAAAGAGATAATAAATGCTATATATAAATTAAGAAACAACTACTTTTTTTTTAGATTTATTCCAAGAGGTTGTACTTATATTATAGGAAGTGATACTTCGGTCGGAAAAGGAAATGTTATTAATTTTAGCTAAGTTCTATTTATAACAGCAAATATACGGGTTGGTATTTTCTCTCGAAGATTTCACAGATTAACGCAGATTTTTTTCGGTTAGTTCTGCGAAATCTACGAGAGAAAATCACTAGAGTTACTATTAATAGCGGTTAAATAAAATGCTGACTGTAATAGAACTTAACCTTAATTTTCAATAAATAAAACCTACATATTACTAAATATGTAGGTTTTTTTAGAGCATAAAATTATTTTTTTCTCTTAACTTTTTGTTTGTGCTTTTTCTGTTTGCTCATTCTGTGCATTTGCATTTTCTCCCATTTTTCAAATTGTTCCTTATTAAGAATAGATTGCATTTCTTTTTTTTGTGCAATTTGCTTGTCTAATTTTTCCATTTTATGTTGATATTTTTCATTAGAAGTTGGTTTTTCTACTTTGTTTTTATTCTTTAAATTTTTCATTTTAGATTTTCTTTCAGTCGCTAAATCAAGGTTCATTTTGTGAATTTTATCTTGTTGTGCTTTTGTTAAATCCAAATGTAAAGTCATTTTTTTTGTTTTTAAATCGGCAATTTGTTCAGCCGTTAAATCTTTGAAAAATGATTTTTTACCTTGATGATTTGGTCTTTGTGCATTTACTTGTAATGCGAATACTGCAATGATAATTAGAATTAATTTTTTCATGTTTAAATATTTTAAATTGTTATATATCTATGACATTTATTTGTCTAAAAGGTTTAATTTAATCTCGTATTTTAACTGGAATTTAACAAATAAACATTTCTTAGTGTATCTCTTTTTTCTTTGTGCATCTCTGTGAAATAATATGTAACTTTGCCACGCAAAAATAAGCATCAAAATAATGGCAAAATTTGAAATAAAATTACCTAAAATGGGTGAAAGTGTTGCAGAAGCAACCATAACTGCTTGGTTAAAACAAGTTGGCGATACCGTTGAATTAGACGAAGCGTTAGTAGAAATAGCAACCGATAAAGTTGATAGTGAAGTGCCAAGCGAAGTAGAAGGAACAATAATAGAATTATTATATAATGTAGATGATGTTGTTGCTGTTGGTGAAACTATTGCTATTATAGAAACCGATGCGAATGCTACAGAAACGATTTCAGACATAAAAATTGAAATAGTAAAAGTGCCAGAAATAACTAAAATTATTGAAGAAGATGTACAAAAAATTGTAGCATCAACTTCAAATATACTAATCTCAAAAACAGGAGAATCGGGCAAATTTTATTCACCTTTAGTTAGAAATATTGCTCAAACCGAAGGGATTTCTATGAATGAACTAGAAGCAATTTCTGGTACAGGAAAAGATGATCGTGTTACAAAAAATGATATTCTTACTTATATTAAAGAAGGAAAACCTACAGTCAAAAAACAGATTTCAAAGATTGAAAGTAAAGAATTAAATCTTAGCGACTCTGCGACTTTGCGAGATAAAAACCCAAAAGCCAAAACCCAATCCCGAAGTGTCGAGGCAAAACCTAAAGTTGCATTACAGAAAGGCGATGAAATTATTGCCATGACTAGAATGGGCAAATTAATTGCACATCATATGGTTGCTTCAACACAAACATCTGCACATGTACAATCTTTTGTTGAGGTAGATGTTACCAATGTAGTAAAATGGCGTAATAAAGTTAAAGATGCTTTCTTAAAACGTGAAGGCGAAAAATTAACTTTTACACCAATATTTATGCAAGCAATTGCAAAGTCATTAAAAGATTATCCGATGATTAATATTGCCGTAGATGGCGATAATATCATCAAACGTAAAAACATAAATTTAGGAATGGCTGCAGCACTTGCCGATGGAAATTTAATTGTGCCTGTAATTAAAAATGCAGATCAATTAAACCTTGTCGGTATGGCAAAAGCAGTAAACGATTTAGCAACTAGAGCAAGAAAAGGCGAATTGCAACCAGACGACATTCAAGGCGGAACTTATACCGTAACTAATGTTGGTGGCTTTGGTTCTATTATGGGAACGCCAATTATTAATCAACCACAAGTTGGTATTTTAGCACTTGGTGCAATACGTAAAACGCCAGCAGTTATCGAAACTTCGGAAGGTGATTATATTGGTATAAGACACAAAATGTTCTTATCACATTCTTACGATCATAGAGTTGTAAATGGTGCGCTCGGCGGTATGTTTGTTAAAGCAGTTGCCGATTATTTAGAAGCTTGGGATGTGAATATGGATTATTAATAATAGGAACACTGATTACACGGATTTTTTACAGATTTTCGCCGATTTTTATGTTAACTTTTGTGCCTTTTGTGGTGAATAATAAAGAACAAGGATGAAACGGATCAACTTAAATGGACTTATAATTCTTATATGGTAAATTTTAGATAGTAAAAAAATAGTGTCTTTACGTATTTTCACTTTCTTTTCTCTATTTTTACAAAATGAAATTAAACCTAAAAAAACCAATCGTATTTTTCGATTTAGAAACTACAGGAATCAATATTGCAAAAGATAGAATTGTAGAAATATCCATCTTAAAAATATTACCTAACGGAAATAAAGAATCTAAAACTTGGCTCGTTAATCCAGAAATGGAAATACCAAAAGAAGTTACCGAAATTCATGGTATTGACAACGAAAAAGTAGTTGCCGAACCTACTTTTAACGAACTAGCACCAGAAGTTAGTAAACTAATTGAAGGTTGTGATTTAGCAGGGTTTAATTCAAATAGATTTGATATTCCGTTATTGGCAGAAGAAATGATGCGTGCAGGAATAGATTTTTCTATGCAAGATAGATTGGCGATAGATGTGCAAACAATTTTTCATAAAAAAGAACAAAGAACATTAACTGCAGGTTATAAATTTTACTGCGATAAAGATTTAACTGATGCACATTCTGCCGAAGCAGATACAAAAGCAACCTACGAAATCTTATTAGCACAAATAGAAAAATACGATGATCTAGAAAATGATATGGAAAAATTAAACGAATTTTCTCATCATGCTAAACGTGCAGACATGGCAGGTTTTATTTTATTTGATGAAGATGAAAATGAAATATTTTCTTTCGGAAAATATAAAGGAAGAAAAGTAGTAGATGTTTTTAAAGAAAATAAAGGATATTATAATTGGATGAGCAATGCAGATTTTCCGTTATACACCAAAAAAGTATTAAAAGGAATAATGGATAGAATGAAAGGGAAAAACCATAGTTTAGAAGATTTACAGAATAAATTTAATCAAAAATTATAACAGAAAATGTTTGTAGATTTTAAAGAAATGCCAAAGACTTCAAGAATTTGGATTTATCAATCGGATAAATTATTTTCAGATATTGAAGTAAATCAAATTGCTACAAAAATTGAAAATTTTATTGATAATTGGAACAATCATGGCGAAGGTCTAAAAGGTTCATATCAGATAAAATACAATCAATTTATTATTTTAGTTGTGGACGAAGATCATAAATCTGCTTCAGGTTGTTCTATAGATTCATCTGCACAATTAATAAAACAAATAGAAAAAGAGTTTAATGTTGATTTGTTTGATAAATTAAAAATAGCCTTTAAAATTAAGGAGAATATTAATATCGTTTCGATGTTAGATTTTCAGAAATATGCTAAAGAAAATAAGATTACTAAAGAAACTATTGTATTTAATAATTTAGTAAAAACTGTTGCCGAATATGAATATGGCTGGGAAGTTAAAGCATCAAGTTCTTGGCATACTCGGTTTTTGAGTTAACCATTATAAAGACCTCACAGGTTTTAAAAACCTGTGAGGTCTAAAAAATTAAATCAAAAATCTATGAAATACGAACCAATAATTTCCGATAGATATTATCATATTTATAATCAGGGAAACAACAAAGAGAATATTTTTAAAGAAGAGAAAAATTATAATTACTTTTTAAAATTATTAATAAAACACGTTGTAAAATATTCAGACATTTATTGTTATTGTCTTTTAAAAAATCATTTTCATTTAATTATAAAAACTAAAGAAAAAATTGAAGATAAAAAAATACAGCAAAGTTTTTCAAATTTTTTTAATGCATATTCAAAGTCAATAAATAAGTCGTACAATAGATCTGGTAGTTTATTTAGGGATAGATTTAAAAGAAAGATTATTGAAAACGAAAATTATTTTAAACAATTGATAATTTATATACATTTAAACCCTCAAAACCACCATTTAATTAACGACTTTAGAGATTATAAACACTCTTCTTATCAATCCATAATAAGTGATTCTTTTACAAATTTAAAAAGAAATGAAGTCATTGAATTATATGATGATAAAGAAAACTTTATATTTGTTCATGATAATTTTAATAATAGTTTAGATTTAAAATTTTAAATAAAGACCGATCAACCGACAGACCTCACAGGTTTTAAAAACCTGTGAGGTCTAAAAAACAAAAAACAAAATTGAAAAAAATAATACTATACATATTAATAATCACAACACTATTTGTAAAAGCACAAACAAACCCATTAATAACAAAAGACAGCTTAGCACAACAAAAATGGACAGATTCCATTATGTCTAAAATGACCATAGATCAAAAAATTGGTCAGTTATTTATGTTAGCAGCATATTCTAATAAAGATAAAAAACATACCGATTATATAGAGTCTGTTATTAAAAAACATCAGATTGGTGGTTTAATTTTTATGCAAGGAACACCAGAAAAACAAATTAAACTCAATAATAAATATCAATTTTTATCCGATATACCTTTATTAATTGCTTTTGATGGCGAATGGGGTTTAGATATGCGTCTTAAAAATACGTATCGTTTTCCGTGGAACATGACTTTAGGAGCAATAAGAGACAATAAATTAATTGAAGAATTTGGGAATAGAGTAGGAGAACAATGTAAAAGAATGGGAATTCACGTGAATTTTGCGCCAGTTGTTGATATCAATACCAATCCTAAAAATCCAATTATTGGCAATCGCTCTTTCGGAGAAAATAAATACAATGTTGCTCAAAAATCGATTGCTTTTACAAACGGATTGCAAAGTAATAATGTTATGGCTTGCGCTAAACATTTTCCAGGTCACGGCGATACAGAAACCGATTCGCACAAAACATTACCAACCGTAAAATTTACGGCAGAACGAATAGATTCTGTCGAATTATATCCATACAAACAATTGTTTAAAAACGGAATTGGATCAGTAATGGCAGCACATTTATCCGTACCAAGTTTAGTAGAAAATGTAAAATTACCAACATCATTATCGCATACGGTTTTAACCGATTTACTAAAAAACAAAATGCAGTTTAAAGGATTAATTTTCACGGATGCTTTAAATATGAAAGGTGTTTCTGAATTTGTAGAAGAAGAAATAGACAGAAGACAGAAGACGGAAGACAGAAGAGGCAAAGTTGACCTAAAAGCACTCTTGGCAGGAAATGATGTCTTATTATTTTCTGAAGATGTTGGTGCGGCAATAAAACAAATTAAAAATGCTTTAAAGAATAAAACTTTAACCGAAGAGCGAATAAACGAATCGGTTATTAAAATACTAAACGCAAAATATTGGTGTGGTTTGCATAATTATGAAAATCCAAAATTAAAAAATGTAGTAAGTGATTTAAATACTATTGAAGATGAAGTTCTACATAGAAAATTAATAGAAAATGCAATTACTTTAGTTAAAAATGAAAATGCTATTTTCCCTATTCGTGATTTGGTGAAATCGAAAGTTGCTTATGTGAAATTTGGTGATTCAGATAATGACATTTTTATTAATAGATTGAGAAGTTATACAGACGTTGCAGTTTTTGATGGAAAAGATAAAGGTTTTATAAAATGGATTGGTAGTTATAATACCATAATAATAGGTGTTCATAAATCAAATGCAAATCCTTGGAAAAGTTATCATTTAACGAAAGAAGAAAAACAAACTATTAAAGGACTTATAAATCTTTATAATTCTAAAGTTTATACTAAAACAAAATTTATTCTAAATATCTTCGCAAGTCCATACGCATTATTAGATTTTGAAGATTTTAATAATATAGATGCCGTTTTAGTTTCGTATCAAAATTCAAAAATAGCACAAGATTTATCGGCTCAAATGATATTTGGTGCAATTGGCACAAAAGGGAAATTGCCCGTAAATATTGGTGCTCATTTCTCGGAAGGTTTCGGTTTGCAATCACAAAATTTAAAGCGATTATCATTCGGTTTACCAGAAGAAGTAAACATGAGCAGTTTAAAATTAAAACGAATAGATTCTATTGCTAAAATTGTTTTAGATGAAAAAATGGCACCAGGTTTACAAGTTTTAGTCGCTAGACATGGTAAAGTTATTTTTCAAAAAAATTATGGTCATTATACCGATAAAAAAATCAAAAAAGTAACGGATGAAAGTATTTACGATTTGGCTTCGTTAACAAAAATTTTAGGCGGTTTGCCACAAATAATGAAAGCCGAAGAAGAAGGAAAATTTTCTATACATAATCGTTTTGATGAAATTTTTCCAGTTACCAAAGGTTCAAATAAAGATACTGTAACCGTAAAAGAAGCATTGGCACATACTGGTAGATTACGACCTTGGATTCCGTTTTACGTAAAAACCTTAGATAGCATTACTAAAAAACCATCTGCTACTTATTATCGCAATCAGAAATCAGAAAAATTCCCTATAAGAGTTGCCAAAGATTTGTATTTGCGTAAAGATTATATGGATACTATTTATCAGCGAATTGCAGATGCACCTCAAAGAATTAGATATAAATATAAATATAGTGGTTTTGCGTTTTACTTATTCAAAGATTTTATTGAAAAGCAATACAAACAACCATTAAATATTTTAAATGACAATGAATTTTATTTACCATTAGGAGCAAAAACACTAACCTATAAACCCTTAGAAAAGTTTAAAAAAGAACAAATAGTACCAACAGAAAAAGATACATATTTCAGACATCAATTATTACAAGGCGATGTACACGATATGGGAGCAGCAATGCTAGATGGTGTTAGTGGAAATGCAGGTCTTTTTGGCAATTCTCTAGATGTTGCCAAAATGATGCAATTATATTTGCAAAAAGGTTATTATGGCGGCAAACGTTATTTAAAGACCGGAACAATCAAAAAATTTAACACACAATATTTTAAACACGAAGACAACCGTAGAGGTTTAGGATTTGATAAACCACAAATAAATAAAGACGAATTGGCAACTTGCGATTGCGTTTCGGAAAGTAGTTTTGGGCATTCAGGTTTTACAGGTACTTACGCTTGGGCAGATCCCGAAAGTGGTATTGTGTATATTTTCTTGTCCAATAGAGTTTATCCAACTATGGCAAATAAAGGGTTGACTAAAGAAGATATTAGAACAAAAGTACAGCGTGTTATTCAAGAAGCAATTATTGACACAGGTTTTAAAAATTAACACAGATTAAAGTCAAATTATGTGCTGAAATACATAAATGAAAAAATTAATTTTTAATTTTTGCTCTGTGAAATTTGCGGGTTCTATGTGATTTTTTTTAATATAAATTTAATGCAATTTAAAAAATTCCCATATTTCTTTTTCAGCAATAATATCTTGATTTACAAACCCTAATTTAAAAAAACGTGGATTTCTTCTAGTATAATTTCCAGGAACGCCATGTCCACCACCAAGAATTTTATATAAAACAACTTGAGGTTTATGATCTTTAAAATACGTGTGTTTTACTACTTTACTACCATCGGTTAAATCTTTGTTTTCAAACTTTTTTATTTTTGGTAATTTAGTAGTTTTGTTTTTTTCTTTCCAAAACTGAATGGTATTTGGCGTACTTAATATTTTCCCTCCTTTGGTGAATTTTGGCATTTCGCCACCATTAAAAGGTACATATTTATCTTTTGTGCCATTCATTAATAACATTGGTACATTATTATTAGTTGTACATTTTTGCTCTAAATTTTTAGGTAAACTAGAAATAATACTTGCAAAAGCTGTAAATTTTTCTGGTATTTTACATGCTAGAGTTTGTACCATAAATCCCCATTTGAAATACCTACAGCGTAAATTTTTTCTTTGTTTACAGAATATTTATATGCAATTTTATCTACTAATTCAGAAATAAATTTTACATCATTTACACCCATTCTAGATGCTTTGGTAACATTTCGAGCATCTGCCCAAGATTTTTTAATTCCGTTAGGATAAACAGAAATAAAATTTTCTTTATCACTTAATGCAGTAAATTTAGAAGATTTTATTAATTTATCTCCAGCGCCTAAACCGCCATGTAACACAAACACTAGTGGATAGGTTTTTAATGTATTATAATTTGTTGGCAAATGAATAGAATAAGACCTACTTTTGCTATCAATTAAAATAAATTCTTTTTTATTTTGAGCAATAGATATTATGCTTACAATTATTAAAATTAGGGTTAAATATTTTTTCATTTGGTTTAAATTTTAAAAGTATTTTTTGTTTATATAATGTCGTATTAACAAAACCACTTTATATTGAAAACGAATCTAAAAGTCTTCTAGTCTAATTTTTTATTTTTTTACACCAAGCACATTTTCAATAATTTTTTCTAATTCGTGTTTTGATAAAGCACCTTGTGCCATTTCTGGTTGACCTTCTAGTGGACAAAATAACATAGTTGGTATGCTTCTAACTGCAAAGGCAGCTGCTAATTCGGTTTCTACTTCGGTGTTAATTTTATAAATATTAATTTTACCTTTATATTCTTCCGATAAGACTTCTAAAATTGGAGCTATCATTTTGCAAGGTCCACACCAATCTGCATAAAAATCGATAAAGCAAGGTATTTTACCTTCAAATTTCCATTCTTTGTTTTTTTCGTAGTTAAATACTTTTTCTAAAAAAGTTGCTTTGGTTAATGTTTCTGTCATGAGTTTTATGTTGAATTTATTTCAGTATCTGTTAATTTTAAATTAATATTTTTCTAAATTTATTTCAGGTTATTTTTTATTTAAACTTACTTTCAATGCTTATTTGTTTTAAGATATTATTTATCCATTTAAACCACAAACGGATAACAATATTACAGTAAATAAAGTAAGCAAAGTTATATTTGTTATTTTTTTTGTAACTTTAACAACAATATTAACAACTTAATTATTAACAAACTAAAACTTATTTTATGAATTCAAAAGTAGAAACAATTTTAAGAATATTATTAGGTATTGCTCTAGTTACCTTTGGAGCAAATAAATTTTATAATTTTATGGGAATGGGAGCACCTCCAGAAGGTAGTTTTATGGCTGCTTTAGCAGGAACAGGTTATATGATGAAATTAATTGGATTGTCTGAAGTAATTCCAGGTTTACTATTAATTTTAAACAAATGGAAAGGATTAGCCTTAGTGTGGCTTGCACCAATATCAGTAAATATTGTTGCATTTCATTTAAAATTTGATCTGGCAGGAATAGGTGTTGCTGCAGTTATATTTATATTAAATGCTATTTTAATTTATGCAAATTGGGATAGATTTAAAAGTTTATTCCATTAATCTTTAAGTATCAAAAAAACTTTAATAAAACCTTACGAATGAATTCTTAAGGTTTTTTTTATATTTGAACTCTAAAACCTAACTAAATGAAAAATCTAACGTTTATTCTAATCCTTT
>CAYQTF010000051.1:0-16699 GCA_964420345.1 uncultured Flavobacteriaceae bacterium | reverse complement strand
TTTTCTTTATTTTATAATACTTCAAAGGTATGAAATTAAATGCTTACCTCAAAAACATTAAATGCCAATTTTATTAGTTGGGACGATGCACAACAAGTAACTAATAATCCAAACGTAATTAATGGTATATCTTTTAAAAACACTTATCATATTTTTAATAGTATGGTTACTAAAATGTACCAACCATTAACTACTTTAGTTTATAATATAGAATATTCTATTTTTGGTAATAACCCAAAAGCATTTCATACTATTGGCTTAATTATTCATTTAATAAATATAATATTAGTTTTTAAATTATTTTTAGGGTTTTTTAAAAGAAAAATATATGCTATTTTATCTGCTTTAATATTTGCAACACATCCTTTACAAGTAGAATCAGTTGCTTGGGTTTCGGCACAAAGCACTTTGTTATATGCTTTGTTTTATCTTTTAGCAATGTTAACGTATATCAAATTTATAAAAAACAAGAAAATAAACTATTATTGGCTAACACTTCTTTTATTTTTACTATCTCTTTTTTCTAAGGTAATGGCAGTTTCTTTACCAATATTACTTTTTGCTTTTGATTTTTATTATAAAAGAAAATTAAATTGGAAAATAATTGTTGAGAAAATACCATTTATTCTTCTTTCATTTATATTTTCATTAAAGGCAATTAGTGGTAAAGGTAATTTTTTAACAAAAGGGTTTAATGATGATACGTTTTCTAATTTTGAAAGTATTTTTTTGTTTCCTTTTCAATTAAAACATTACTTCATAAAATTTATTTACCCAAATGATTTATGTGCTTTATATGATGACCCTAAAACTATAAACACAATACCATATATGCTCTTTATCATATTATTTATTGTACTATTATTTAAAATAAAAAAACATTTTAGAAAAAAAATAATTTTCGGATTACTTTTATTTATAATGCCATTATTACCTATTTTTAAAATTAAACCAATTGGTCATAGTTTACTTTTTGACCGTTATGCTTATTTATGTTTATTAGGTTTGATTTTTTTAGTAGTTTTAATTTTGAAAAACATTAAAAACAAAATTATCTATAAAACATTAGTTATTTTACTTATAATATTCATATCTGTAAATTCATACATTAGTTATAAAAGAGTTTCGGTTTGGAATAATTCTTTGTCCGTTTGGAACGATGTTATTGACACTAATAAACAAGTACAACCATTAATTTATTACGAAAGAGGTTTAGAAGAATTAAAACAAGCAGAAATAGAAACAAATGTAAATAGATCTAATAACTTTTATAATTTGGCCATTAAAGATTTTACAACTATTATAAATAAAGAAAATGCAATATATTGGAGACCATATTACAAAAGAGGTTTGTGTTATTTGGCATTAGGAAATAAAATAAATGCTTTAACCGATTTTAATAAAAGCACTAAAATCGTTAGTAAAAAAACGATTACCAATATAAATGAAAAAAAAGTGTTAGCAAATTTATATCAAGATAAACAAAAATTGCAAACAGAATTAAACCAATAACAAAATGCAAACCCTAAAAAAAATAAATAAAAAATATTTTCCTAAAAAATATATATTCGCACCAGAATATATCATTTTAGGAGTTAACAACGTTTGTAATTTACATTGTAAAATGTGCGATGTTGGTACAAAAAATTTAGAAAGTAATTTTTCGGTAAATTTAGTAGGTACAACACCATTAAATATGCCAATGGAATTAATAAAAAAAATTTATGACCAAACGGCAAAATATTACCCAAAAACTAAACTAGGTTATGCTTTTACCGAACCTTTGGTTTACCCAAAATTAGAAGAATCGCTTTTGTATGCTAAAGAAAAAAATTTATATACAACCTTAACTACAAATGCACTTACCTTAAAACAAAAAGCAAAAGGTTTAATAAATGGTAATTTAAAGGAATTGTATATTTCTTTAGATGGACCGCAAGATATTCATAATGAAATACGTGGTCATAAAAAATCGTTTCAAAAAGCAGTAGAAGGCATAGAAGAATTATTAAAATTTAATAAAAGACCAAAAATTTCTATATTTTGTGTGATTACCGAATGGAATATTGGTTATTTAAAAGAATTTTTAGATTTTTTTAAAGATTATCCAATAGAACAAATTGGGTTTATGCATGCTAATTTCACGCATCAAAAAATTGCAGATAAACATAATGAAATTTGGGGGAATTCTTACCCTGCAACAGCATCTAATGTAGATGAAGTTAATATTGATAATTTTGATTTGTCTATACTTTTACAAGAAATAACCGAAATTAAAGCAGAAAAATATAAGTTTAAAGTTTCTTTTTCGCCAGAAATCACAGCCAAAGAAAAATTACACGAATTTTATTTACAACCAGAAAAACTAATTGGTAAGTTATGCAACGATGTGTTTTCAAATATAATGATAAAATCTAATGGAAGCGTAATACCCGCACACGGCAGATGTTATAATTTAGAATTAGGTAATATCTACAAAAACAATTTAAAAGAAATTTGGCATTCTTCTGTTTTAAAAAAGTTTAGAACAGATTTAACTAATAATAATGGTCTTTTACCTGCATGTAGTCGTTGCTGTAGTTCTTTTTAATATTTTTTACGTACATTTGTTAAATAATTAATACGTATGAATACAAAACTCACATTATCCATAGAAGAAGAGGTAATAGAACAAGCAAAAGTGTATGCTAAAAAACAAGGTAGAAGTTTATCTAATTTGGTAACGCAATTTTTAATGTCTTTAAATCAAGGTGTTAAAAAAGAAAATAATAATAAATTAGAAATATCTTCTTTTGTAAAATCTATGCAAGGTCAATTTAATGTGCCAAAAGATTTTAGTTATAAAGAAGCATTAACAGAAGCATTAACAGAAAAATATCTAAATATTAAAAATGACTAAAAATATTTTAATTGACACAAATATAATTTTAGATTTTTATCTTTCTAGAAACCCTTTTGATAAATCTGCATCGATGTTATTGAGTAATTGTACAACTAAGATTAAAGGTTTTGTAACTATAGCTAGTATTTCGACAATATATTATATACTTCGTAAAGTTGGTACACATCAAAAAGTGATTACTAATTTAAAAAAACTAATGACATTGGTTAATATACTAAATGCAGATAATAAAATAGTTACGAATGCATTAAATTCAAATTTTAAAGATTTTAAAGATGCTTTACAATATTATTCTTGTACAGAAAACACTAAAATAGATTATATTATCACTCGAAATAGTAAAGATTTTAGAGAAAGTAAAATACCTGTTTACAGTCCAGAATCATTTTTGAAAATATTTCAAAATTACTAATCTTTAAATTTTGAAAAACAAACTCATCATATTCAACCCAAAAAGCGGTAACTACAAGCATAGAATACCAAACTCTATTCTGCAAGTTGGTGCATCTATACATGATAAATTTGACTATGTTTTTGTAGATGGTAATTTAGAAGAAAACCCATTAGAAATCATTTTAAATTATTTGAAAACTGGCGAGTATAAATATTTTTGCTCTACAGTAATGCCAGGGCCACAATTAAGACAGGCAATACCGTTTTCTAAAAAAATAAAAGAATTATTTCCGGAAACTATCATAATTTGGGGTGGTTATTTTGCATCTAATCAATACAGAGTTTGTATGGATTCTGGTTTGGTAGATTATATAATTAATGGTCCTGGCGATGTTGCTTTCCCTAGTTTGATTGATGTTTTAGAAGGCGATATTGTTACACAGAGATTCACAGAGGAACACAGAGATTCACAGAGAAATTCTGCGAAAATCAGCGAAATCTATGGGAAATTAAATCTAACCGCAAAGAACGCAAAGATTTCGCAAGGATCGCAAGGATTAAAACTTGAGAGTTCTGAAAATTCAAAATTGCAAGAAATAAAAAACCTAATCTATAAAAACGAAAAAGGCGAAATTGTAAAAACGGCCAAAGAAAATTTATTAGATCAAGATAGTTTACCCAATTTGCCTTACGCATATTTAGATTCATTTTATTCGGTTAAAGACTATTTAGCAACCACATTTATGGGCAAAACTACGTTATCGTATCACTCAAGTATGGGTTGTCCGTTTTCTTGTTCTTTTTGTGGTATTGTACCAATTTTCAATGCAAGATGGAAAGGAATGTCTGCCGAAAGAATGTATAAAGACGTTAAATACTTCAAAGAAAAATATAACATTGATGCGATTGAATTTCACGATAATAATTTTTTTACATCTAAGAAACGTGTTTTGGAATTTTCAAAATTAATTCTAAACGACAATATAAAATATTGGGGTGAAGGCAGAATTGATACCATCAACAAATATACCGATGATGAACTGCGATTAATGAAAAAAGCAGGTTGCGAAATGATGTTTTTAGGTGCCGAAACTGGTAACGACGAAGTCTTAAAGCAAATGAACAAAGGTGGCACGCAAACTGGACAAATGATAAAAGATTTTGCTTTGCGTATGAAAAATGTTGGTATAATACCAGAAATGTCTTTCGTTTTAGGAATGCCAGCAGATACCGAACAACAAGTTTATAAACAAATTTTGTGGGATATTAATTTTATAAAAGAAATAAAAGCGATTAATCCAAATGCCGAAATTATCATTTATTTATACAGTCCAACACCAACAAAAGGTTCTAAATTATACAAGCAAATTTTAGAAGCAGGTTTTTCTTTCCCTGAAACATTAGAAGAATGGATAAGTCCGAGTTGGGAGAATTTTGACTTGCGAAAAAATCCATTAACACCTTGGTTAAAACCTTATATGATAGATACTATCAAGAATTTTGAAACGGTTCTTAACGGAAAATATCCAACAGTATCCGACTTTAGAATTAAAGGTTTTAAAAAGAAAGCACTACAATTAGCATCAAATTGGCGTTATAAAACGGGTTTTTATAAATATCCGTACGAAATTAAAGCAATGCATAAACTTTGGAAATATAGACAACCTGAAATTGAAGGGTTTTATTCTGAATAATTATTACACAAAGATTCACGAAGAAAAATGAAGATTCACAAAAGTTGGTAAATTTCCTTTGCGAACTTTGCGTTACCTTTGCGAACCTTGCGGTTAAAAATGAAGCAACTACTAAAAAAAATAATCCATCCGTTTTTTAAAACCTATTATAATTGGTATCAAAAAAAACCAAGAAAATATGTTTATAAAAAGATATATACAATAGTACAACCAACCGTATTCTCTCCAAAAAATACGGTAAGTACTAAAGTGTTTTTAGATTACATTTCTACTTTAGATTTGAAAAACAAAAATGTTTTAGAATTGGGTTGTGGTAGTGGCATAATCTCTATTTTTTGTGCTTCAAAAAAAGCAAAAGTAACTGCAAGTGATATAAATGAAGTTGCAATTAGTTCCCTATTAAGTGTTGGTTTAGAACAAGGATTTGTTATAGATACAATAGTGTCTGATTTATTTCAAAATATTAATTCTAAAACTTACGATTATATTTTTATAAATCCACCTTATTATCCTAAAAAACCTAAAAATATAGAAGAAAAAGCATGGTTTTGTGGTGAGAATTTCGAGTATTTTCATAACTTATTTTCTCAATTAAAAGAAAACACTTTAAAAAACACTAAAGTATTAATGATATTATCTGATGCTTGTGATTTGCTAAATATTCAAAAAATAGCAAAAAATAATAATTTGTTACTGGAAAAATTGTTTACAAAAAAACTTTCTTTTGAGATTAATTATATTTTTAAAATAGTCACAATTTAAATTTGATTTACACATTTAAAAACAAAAAAAGCCAAACTAAATTAGTTTGGCCTTTTAATCAAATAAGAAATATTATTATGCGAATATCTTAGAGAATTTATTTTTTCCGTCTATTAATTGACTTTTAAAAGATTCTAAAGTATTAAAAACAATATTTTGTTGGTTTTCCATTAATTTTAAACCACCTTTTAACGCGTTAGCAGTTACATCTTGCCATTGTTTAGTAGCATCAAATGTACCAATTACCAATTCTTCTGTGTTTACTAAAGCAAATTTATTTGCGTTAGTTATTGCTTTTTTAGTAGTGTTGATTACTGTATTTAATTTGATTTCTTTAATATTTTTAATTGTATTTTTCATTATTTATGTTTTAAAATTATTTTTATTTATTCGTGAGACTCTAAAAAATTATTTTCAATTTTTTAGTTAACCATGCCTTTGGCTTGGCGAGTCGAACTAATCCCGATTTTTCAGCGGGATATTGGTTTAATACCTCGACCCTTGGGTCTCCTGACACTTCGGGATTATTATTGGGTTCAAGGCTTGCCCTGAGGTTTAATGCCTTTTATTGTTTTTTCGCTTGCACTTTCCAATCTTCTGGATTGTACATTTTTGTATTTACACCTGCATTTTCAAGTATTGAAGTAATGTCTTTTATACTAATTTTTGCTAATTTTGTAAATGAAGTAATTCCGTTTTTGTTAAGAACAGTTTCCATTTTTGGTCCAATGCCTTTAATGATTTTTAAATCATCTTGTTTATCGGATGTTGTAACAGTATTTTTTTTAGCAACTACTTTTTTCTTAGCAACAACCTTCTTTTTTGCTGTTTTGTTTTCTGGTTCAATTAAATCTTCAACCTTTTCTTTTGCTTGGTCAGTAAAATCCTCAAATTTTTCCTTAACATCTTCTACAATGTTTTCTGCTTTTCCTTTTAATTCTACAAAAGTTTCAACGGCTTCTTTTTTAATTTTATCTGCAACTTTTTCTGCTTTTTGAACTAACGGATTTTCAGCAACTTCTTTTTTTAGTTTTTCAACCATTTTTTCACCTTTTTGGACTAAAGGATTTTCAGTAAACATTTTTTTAGCATCATCTAATATAGTTGCATCATAACCAACCAGTTTTTTTAATCTAGTTAAACCAGATTCTGCTTGTTGTTTTAAATTTTCAGCAGTTTCAACAAACATTCCTATTTGTTTTTTTGTTAATGGTTCTGATTTTTTAATTAACTTAGTTGTTAATTTTTGCCATTTTTCTCCTGCTTTAACTGAACTTTCAATTGCATTAAAAGACGCATCAATTAAATCGTTGTTAATTTTTTTTACTACAGATTTTGCTTTTTCTAATCTGTTTGTTTTTTTAGTTACTTTTTTTGTTTTTGCCATGATATATGTTTTTAATGTGCTTTAATTTATAATTATGGTACAAATGTAATATGAGTGAGTTACAAATGAGTTACAATTATAAATAGTGATTAATTTATTTTATTATTCGCTATAATTTATTAATTATGGTGCAAATATAAAATGGTGAAGTTACAGATGAGTTGCAAAAGGATTAATCTGTTAAATATTATGTATCTCCTCAATCAATTTTTTAGTTTCTGGCAAAGGTTCAATACCATATTCTTCTTCTAAAACGGCAACACATTTTTGATAGGTTTTGATAGCTTGCGGACGATTTCCTTTTACAATATATGCTTTCATTTGTATTCGGTAAGCGTCTTCCCAAGTGGGATCTATATATAATGCATTTTGTGCTAGACGAATACTTTCTATCGGTTTTTCGTCTAATAATATTTCTGCCAAAGTAATGTAAGTTCCTAAAATTAAGATTTGAATTTTTTCTCGTTCCTCGGAAGACCAATCTTCATAGACCCTATTTGGCAAATAAATACCTTGATAAATTTCGATTGCGTTTTTATAAGCTTCTTTAGAAATATTATTGTCTATTTCATAAGATTCGTTACCAATTATGATGAATTTTTCTAAGGCTTCTACATCAATCCAAACTTCATTATTATTTAATTTATAGGTAATACCTTGTCTAATAATATATTTAGGTTCTACTCTAGATGCTCGTTTTGGTTCTAAAACTTTATTTATACCGTGTAAAGCAACTTTAAAATCACGGTCATCACCATCTTCCCAAAGATGATCCATAATTTTTTCTTTGTGTAAAGCGTTTCGGTTTCTATTGGAAACAAAATATTGTAATAATTGTACGGTTTTGTCTCTGTTCCATTCTTTGGAAGGCACTTTTTCTTCGCCACGCCAAACAACAAACTGACCTAAAGTCTGAATGCGAATTGACGCATTTTCTTTAAATAGTATTAATTTGTCTATGTTTTCTTGAAGTTTGGACATAAAAAATTACTTCTTTTTACTAAGTGAATTTACTTTAGTATTTAACTTCTTAATTTCTTCTGCCAACATACTAATAGCATCTTTCACTTCTTTAAAATCCGATTTAGAAGCACTTCGCCATTGGTCTATTTGTACTTTTTCGCTAATTTCTTCGCCTATATAACTAATTTGCTCTTGTATTTGAGAAATCTGTTTTCTTGGATTTTTAATGGCTTCTTTAATCACTTTTGGACCTAAATCCTTAATTGTATGCCAAACATTTAGACTTTTATCCAATATACTTTCTTGCTCTTCTTTAGATTGATGCTTGGTTGCTTCGCCAGTTAATTCGGCTAATTTTTCTCGCATAAAAATAAGCGCATCATTAAAATCTGAAAATCGTTTTTTCTCATCGCCTTGAACGTGTGTTATTTTTCCACGCCATTGTACTTTTGATTCGCCATTTTCTTCATATATGTTTTGATGAAATCTTACTATGAACGATGCTGTGTCTGTTTTGTTTGTCATTTCTTGTTTTTTAAATTCCAAATATCAAATTGTCAAATTTCAAATAAATCTCAATATTTTAATTTTCAAAATACTTTAGAGCATTTGATAAAAATATTTTTTTATTTAGTTCCTTTTTATTTGATTATTGAAGTTTGAATTTTATTTGATATTTGTTTATTGGGTTTTGAAAATTTAATTTTTATCCAGGTTCTTCTTCCGAACCAACTTCAAAATCTCTAAGTGATTTAAATAAATCGGTTACTGTATTACCTTCGTAAAGTACTTTGTAAACTTCTTTAGAAATTGGCATTTCAACATTGTATTGTTTTGATAATTCCATCACAACTTTTGCTGTTTTTACACCTTCGGCAACTTCGTTCATTTCTTCAATAATTTGATCTAGTGTTTTTCCTTTTCCTAACTGAAAACCAACATGATGATTTCTACTTTTTGAACTTGAACAGGTCGCTACTAAATCGCCCATTCCTGCTAAACCAGCAAAAGTTCTACGTTTTCCGCCCATGGCAACGCCAAGTCTTGTTAATTCGGATAAACCTCGGGTAATTAATGCAGAACGTGTGTTTTCACCAGCATCTGCACCATCGCCCATACCTGTAGCAATTGCCATAATGTTTTTTAATGCACCACCAAGTTCACAACCAATAACATCGTTATTTGTATAAACTTTAAATAAACCAGAATTAAAAACGGATTGTAATTTTTTAGCAATCGTTTTATCAACCATTGCAATAACCGATGCCGCTGCTTTGCCTAAATTGATTTCTTTTGCCAAGTTTGGTCCTGTTAAAACTCCTGTTGGATGACCTGGTAATATTTCTTTTATAACTTCTGTCATTCGTAAGTTTGTACCCATTTCCATACCTTTTGCTAGACTAATAATAGGAACCCAAGGTCTAATATGTGGTTTTGCTTCTTTTAATACTTTTCTAAAACTTTGTGATGGAATTCCCATTACAATAACATCTGCTTTTTCTACGGTTTCTTTTATAGAGGATGATGCTTTAAGATGCCTGTGTAATATGGCACCTGGTAAATATTTAGAATTAGAATGTTTCTCATTAATTTCGGTAACGGTTTCTTCATTTCTAGCCCAAATTATTGTGGACGCACTATTTTTTGCTGTTAAGGAAGCAACTGTTGTTCCCCAAGATCCGCCACCAAGTACTGCTATGTTTAGTTTCATTTTTTTTGTTTTAATCTATAAAATCTATCTGCGCTCTACGTCAAGAGTTACTTTGTTTTTTTGCCACGAATGCACGAATTGTTTTCTAATAATTTAAATTTTTATTAAAATTCGTGTATTCGTGGCAAATTTTATATTTTTTTTAATATCTCGATGACTTTGTTCTTTAGATAATTCATTAATTTGGTAATTTTCTAAACATGTCGAATTCGACACCTTTAAAAATCTTTAACTCATAATTTTAACGTTCCAATTCCTTCAAATACAAATTACGTACTTCTTCTACATAAATACCCACATTTTTTTGTTTCCATTCCGATGTGTCTATTGGATCTAAAACCACTACTTCTATATGTGTTGGTTTAAACATATTACTACCTTCTGGGGTTGCCATATAAGCATTTTTAATAACGATTGGTATAATTGGCACTTCGCCTTTTATAGCTAAATGAAATGCTCCTTTTTTAAATTTACCCAAAGTTTTACTTCTACTTCTAGTGCCTTCTGGAGCAATTGCTATGGAAGTTCCGTTTTTTAATGCTTCTACTGCAGGTTCCATTGCTTTTATTGCTTTTGCTTTATCGGTTCTATCAATAAAAATTGCACCTAAAGCTGTAAATAATGGGCCAATTGGTGTCATTTCTAGTTCCTTTTTTGCAATACCTGTAACATCGTGACGCAATAATTTGAATAAAATAATAAAATCTGCGGTACTTTGATGATTAAATATAAAAACTGCAGGTCTAAAATCTTCTAAATTATGTTTGCCTTTAATGGAAATATCTAAACCAGCAAATTTAGTTCCTAAATCACCAATACTTGCCAACGTAGTATTTCTTGCTTCGGTTTTAGACATTGTCATTATTCCTTTTGCTAATCCTTTTAATAAAGACGGATAAATACTCGACGCTGCTAAAACGGTTCTAAAAACATTTACATAAGGTTGTTTTCTGGTTTCTTTAAATCGTAATATTGGCCAATTATTTTCAAAAGCAATTTGCGATAATGCGATGTCTGGATTTGTAGCAAAAGGTTTGCCTACAATTTCTAATAACGGATAATCTTCAATACTATCGGTATAGAAAAAACTTTTAGATAAGTCGATATTATTGGCTTTTGCAAATTTTCTACCTGCTTTTGCTTTTCCTTCGCCCCAACACATTTCTTGAACATTACCTGTAAATTTCCCTTTTTTGACTTCTAATTCGGTACAAAATATATCTGTTATGCCTAATTCGTTCGCAATTGGTTTTATCTGATATGATGTTGCCGCAGAAATAATTACCACTTTATGTCCTTTTTCTAAATGCGATTTAATTAAAATTCTTGATTCAGGATAAATCGTATTTTCTAAATGATTTTCGTAAACTTCTTCGCCTAGTTTTATAAAATCTTTTTCTTTTAAACCTTTAATTCCGATTGCTGAAAGTTTAGTAAGCACTTCAAAATCTCTGTTACCAGAAGCATATAATAAGATTGCTGCAAATTGCGATAATATTTCTTTTGCTGTAGATTTACCACTTAACAAACGTGATTGCATGAATTTTTTAGCAGAAAAATCATTTATTATCGTTCTATCTAAATCGAAAAATGCGGCAATATGATTGCCTTCTTCTTGTTCTTCAACAGCATCAGAAATGGATTCTAATTCTGTTCCTGGAACGGTTTCTTTTTCTATAAGTTCTTCTTGATAATGCTCTTTATCACTTTTAATCTCTAGTTGTTGTAGAAAATTAATTCTTTCGGTTAAATCATCAAATAAATGTAACCAATTTTCTATTTCTTTGTAATTAATTTTGTTTTTTATTGGTGTTAATTTACTATTCTTTGCAAGTCTTAAAGCACTAACTAAAAATGGTTTAGAAACGCTATCTAAACGAGAAATTCTAGATTGCCAATGCAACTCTTTTCCTTTAAAAACACATAGTTGCACAAATTCTTTGTCTATAAATTCATCTTCTAAATCCCATGAATTTAATGTATGACAAACTACTTTACTGGCTTCTAAATATACTAAAAGTATGGCTTTAGAAACCATTAATTCTTGTTTGGCTAATAATGCCGAAATATCTTCATTTGGATTTGTAATTATGCTTCTCCATTTTGGGTCGAATAAATTAAGTTCTGCTTCTATTTCGCTACTGAATTGGGCTTTGTTAGTATAGAAAAATTCAAATTTAAAAACATTTCTTAAATTCATAATTTCTTCCCAGAAATGGATAATTCTGTTAGACGATTTATCGTCTTTAATTTTAACCAAAGCCATTTCAATAAAGGCACGATGATACAAATGACCAGATGCCATATTTGCATAATAAGTTGCCGATAAAAATTCGTTTGCTGCTAGATTGTATTTTACTTTATAACCAACTTTATTTTTTTGAATAATACCAGAACTCAACAATAAATTAAGTGCTTTTTGAACTGTAACACCAATGCTATTTCCTCTATCAATTAGCACATCTGCTTTACGTTGACCAATGTAATTCATTAATTTAATAACATTAAATTCTAACTCTTTTTTGGTTAATGCAAAATTGTTCAGCAATACATTACAAATTAATGAAACTGTAGTAACTGGCGTTATCATATTTGCTTTATGGATAAGTTCAAAAGCAAATCTTGGTAAATTATATTTTTGTGAAAAACTGTGTTCTTCTAATTCAGGGATTATAGCATTTTGTTGTTCGCCTAATTCTACAGGATCACCAAATCGGATTGCTGCTTTGCCATATTGTCCGCCCAATTTTTTAAAATAATTAGCAAATGCTTTTACAGATTCGCCTTTCTTTTCTTTACCTTTACCTTCTTCAATCATTTCCTTAACATCAGGAATAAGGTCATAAACTATAGAAACTGGCACATATTTTATTTTTTTAGAACTTGCTTGTTCGCCTTCCAAAATATATTTAAGTATGCCCATTTGTGGATATACTATTTTACCTGTTCTAGATCTTGTGCCTTCGATATTCCATGTTAAATGATCACCGTTTTCAATTAAACAAGAAATATAATGACGTAAAGATGCTTTATAAATTTGATCGTCTTTAAAACTTCGTCTAATAAATATTAAACCCGAATTTTTACCAATTTGCTTAAAACCTGGGAATGCCAAATTAATACCACCAAATGTATAAGGTATTGGCATACCGTATCTTGCCAAAGTGGTAATTAAAACAGCAGTGTCTAAATAGGTTTTATGTGTTAAAATAAATGCAACCGAATTATGTCGCATTATTTTCATTAATTTTTTGATTTCTTGCGGATCAATATCAATTTTATTATTGTACGCTTTTTTTATTAAACCTTGTAATGTTCTAACAAACACCATGCTACCAACAGGATGTTGTTTTGCATACAATTCTTTAATACATACAATTGCCTTTTTTTGAATTGCTTCAAAATCTTCGCTCTGTTCTTTAGCAATTTGTTTTAATTGCTCTTGAAATTTAGGATGGTTGATTATTTCTTCCATATCTTAGGACTTTAAAAGATTCGTGAATTTTGAAGTTCCTTTTTGTTTCCAAAATCTTGGATAAAATAAGTTTTCAATTTTTGCTATAACTCCTTTTTGTTTTTGATGTTCCATATTTTCGTTTAACGCATTGGCAACCGATAATAAAACTGTAGCATTTGCACCTAAACCAATATGACTACCAAAAACTTCTACGTTTTTAATATCGTCTCTTAAATATTCGGCTTCCATACAGTGTTTCCAAGGCACTAAACCGTCGGTTTTTGTATAAATGCAGGTAATTGGTACGTTTGGAATTTCTTCTAATTCTTTTAAAAATTTTTCATTTCGTTCTTTTAAACGTTTGCCTCTTAAAAATTCAAACATTCTTATCATTGGCGTTTCCATATTGTTAATTCCCCAAACTGGCGAACCAATGGTGATTAGTTGTTCTACTTTATCTGGATATCTGTTTGCAATTATTTTTGCAAAAATTCCGCCGCCACTCCAACCTACTAAACTTACTTTTTCTTGGTGTTTTTCGTAAATTTCATCTAAGCGTTCTACTAATTTTGGTAAATATTTTGAATTAACCATGTTTACGCCAAGTTCCCATTTATAGGTTTTAAAACCAAGAGATTTTAAATATTTCCTTACAAAAGTGGTTGAATAATCGTTTCCTAAATATGGTGGCATTAATAAAACAGGTCTATTTTTATTGTTTTTGTGTTTTGGTATAAACGGGTAAATAAATGCCATGGAAGTCCATTCTATAAAAGACCTACTTTCTAAAAGCATATTAAATAATGGTGGCGACTCTATAGATTTATTTATTCTTGTAATTTCATCATTAAATTTGTGAATGATTTTTTCGTCCTTTTTATGTATTGGCGAAATTTCACTTACTATTTCATTTAATACAAAAACCAAAGAGACATAATTTCTATTTGGACCTAATTCTTCGCAAATATTAATACATTTTTTGGCTAATGTTGCAATTGATTTTTTGTCGAGTTTTGTTTGATTAATTATTTTAGTAATTAATTCTTTATTAGCATGATTTTCAAAATTACGGATAACTATATTTTTAGCTTCGGCAATGTTTTTACCATTATTTACAACTAATGCAATGCAAAACTTCGTAAAATTTTTATGTACTATTTCTGTATTATCCATTATTTATATGCGTGAGTTTAGCCAAGATATTAGTTCTTGTTCTACTTCTGTTTTGTTAGTTTCGTTTAGCATTTCGTGTCTTCCGCCTTTGTATAATTTAAGCGTAAGATCATTAATACCTGCTTTTTTATATTGTTTTACTACTCTTTTTACACCTTTTCCCATTTCTCCAACAGGATCTTTATCGCCAGAAAATATATAAATTGGTAGCGCTTTTGGGGTTGCGTTAAAGGTTTTTTGATTGTTTATTTCTTTGCTACCTTTTATGACATCTATGTAAACGCTTAAAGAAAAATTCGCTGTTCTGTATGGATCCTTATCAAATAAATCTACTTGTTTTTCATCGCTACTAATCCAATCTACTTCGGTTCTATTTGGTTTAAAGGTTTTATTAAATTCGGAAAAAGAGATTTTTTTTAAGAATTCATTTTTGTTATTTCTGCCTTTAAATGTTTTAATTACATTAGCACTTAACAAACCAATTGTGCCCAGACCTTTCATAAAACCAGCAGTGCCAGATAATATTAAAGCGTTTAAATCATCACCATATTTAGTGGCATATTTTCTGCTTAAAAGCGAACCCATACTATGACCAAATAAAATAATTTTCTGATTAGGGAAATCATTTTTAATTAAAAGTGTTAATTCTCGCATATCTTCTACAGCATCATCAAAATAGTTTTTGCCTTCATAAAAACCCATAAATTCTTTAGATTTTACGCTTTTACCATGAATTCTATGATCGTTTGCATAAACATGATAACCTTGTTGTTGTAATAATTCTGCAATTGGTTGGTAACGTTTTGCATGTTCACCAATACCATGAGATATTTGCACAACACCTTTAAAATTAGTATTTGCATTGGCAACCCATTTGTAATAAAAAATAGATTGTTTATCTCTTGTGGTAAATGTATTGGTTGTATAACTCATTATCTATTTAAAAATTCTGATAATAATTGCTTAAATATTGTTATTTCCTTTTTTGTACCCAAAAATTTTAAACGTTCTTGAATAATTAATTCTTCAAATAGTAATTCTTTTTTATATAGTTTTAATAAAATTTCATCATCAACTTTTAAAATTGTTTTTGTCGTTGAAGATTTTTGTTTTTTAACAATACCATCTTTTGTGAAATCTACTAGCCAATTATTAGATTCTGAATTAACTTGAATCTCAAACAAACCTTTATATTTTTTTACAAATTTAGAGTTGCTTTTAGTGTATTTGTTTAACGAAGTAAAAAACGCTGTACTTTGTAATTTCACCACTTTATTCACTATTTTCTTTTTACCTCTTTTCTTAATTACTTTTTCTAATTCGTTGGCGGATTCTCTTATATATTTAGAAAATTCACCAACATCTGGCATTGTATTAGCGTCTGATGTAGTTGTAATAGTCACTTGACCATTATAACTAAATGCTGCTATAATAAGTCCAAAACCATCAACTACTGGTGCCAAACCAAACAGAGAAACAATTTTATGACCTTTAATAAATAACTCGCCACTTGGGCCTGGCACATTGGTAATGGTTACATTAAATGGTGGTCTGTGCAACTCTTTAATATTGTATTTACTATATAAACCTGCTGCTAAATTAGCCAAACCAAACGGAACCGAATTTGCCATTTGCGAAAGTGATTTTGCACCAACTGCTTTGTGTTTTGTTTTGCCTAATTGTGTTTGTTCGTGAATATATTCTAGTTGCTCTATCGGGTTTTCTATATGCGTAGCAATTCGAACCAACATATTAGAAATCTGATTGTTCATTTTTTTGCTTTCGGAACTATTTTTTTTTCGTATTGAAATAGGTACATTGGCAACTAAAGGTTGCACTGGTAATTTATCGATTTCAAATAAATATTTTCTAATCGCACCTGCACAAATGGTTAAAATAACATCATTAATACTAACTTCTGCTAATTTTCTAAGTACGTTTATTCTTTCAAACGATAAAATAGCAGTTCCCCAAGTTCTTTTAGGAGAAATTGAACCATTAAAAATTGTTTTAGGAACTGTTGAATGATTTGTGTGATAACCTTGACCTTTTACTTTTTTACTAACTTTGCTTTTAATAAGTGAAAGTACCGTTTCGCCAACTAATTTCGGTAATTTTAACGGATTTTTTAAGAGTCCGTAGGTGCTTTTTAGTAGAAGCGTTAACTCATCTGGCAAAGGTTCTGGTTCGTATTCTTTTGGTTTTGGTGGTTCATCGTCTTTGCTTTTAATATCTTTATCAAAAAGGATTCCCATAA
>CAYQTF010000050.1:0-16852 GCA_964420345.1 uncultured Flavobacteriaceae bacterium | reverse complement strand
TCCATCAAATTAATTTTAATGCAAATGTACTACTTATTTCTTAACAAATACTTACTATTCTTATACTAACCGTTGATAAAACACTTACAATACAGATAATTTTATGTTAAATATTAAATGTGTTTTTTTTGTTTAATTACTATAAAAATAACACTTTACAACCAATCCCATCTCTTTATTGATGAATTATTCGGAATAAAAGGTATTAAACCTCAGGGCAAGACCTGAACCCAATAATAGTACCGAAGTGTCGGAAGACCCATCACGCTAAAGATGTGATAAAAGGGTCGAGGTATTAAACCAATATCCCGCTGAAAAAGCGGGATTAGTTCGATTTATCAAGCCAAAGGCATGACTAACTAAAAAATTGAAAATAATTTTTTAGAGTCTCACGAATAAATTAGAGAAACTTGACGATGTATTTAAAGGAGAAACTTTTTTATTTTCCGAGAGGAACTACTAAGATAAGTGTATTTAAAACTATCAAACTTTCAATTGATTTGTAAAAGTATTTTAGGAAATTTATTTGTAATTAAAAAACTTTAGTATATTTATAGAAAAAAGAATGCTTACAAAAGTTTACGGGTCTGCAGTTTTTGGTGTCGAAGCAACAACCATAACCGTTGAGGTTAATATGGACAAAGGTATTGCTTATCATTTGGTTGGTTTGCCAGATGGTGCAATACGCGAAAGTAGTTTTAGAATATCTGCTGCACTAAAAAATAATGGTTATAAGTTACCTGGCAAAAAAATCACGATTAATATGGCGCCTGCCGATATGCGTAAAGAAGGTTCTGCTTACGATTTAACTATTGCTATGGGGATTTTAGACGCATCTCAACAAATTAAGGTAAAAGATATTGACCAATATGTAATTATGGGAGAACTTTCTTTGGACGGAAGTTTACAACCCATAAAAGGTGCATTGCCAATTGCAATAAAAGCACAAGAAGAAGGTTTTAAAGGTTTTTTCTTACCAACACAAAATGCAAAAGAAGCAGCAATTGTAGAAGGTTTAGAAGTGTATCCTGTAGAAAATATCAAGCAAATAATTAATCATTTAGAAGAACATCAATTAATAGAGGCATTAATAATAGATACTAAAAAAGAATTTTATGATAGTTTAGAAAATCCAGAATTCGATTTTTCTGATGTAAAAGGACAAGAAACCATAAAACGTTGCATGGAAATAGCAGCATCTGGTGGACATAATATCATTTTAATCGGTCCACCAGGTTCTGGTAAAACAATGATAGCAAAGCGACTTCCTACAATTTTGCCACCAATGACATTAAAAGAAGCCTTAGAAACCACAAAAATACATTCGGTTACTGGTAGAATAAAATCACATTCTGGTTTAATGAGTCAGCGACCATTTAGATCGCCACATCATACTATTAGTGACGTAGCACTTGTTGGTGGTGGCGCATATCCACAACCTGGCGAAATATCGTTATCGCATAATGGTGTGTTGTTTTTAGATGAATTACCAGAATTTAAACGAACTGTTTTAGAAGTAATGCGACAACCTTTAGAAGATAGAGAAGTAACTATTTCTAGAGCAAGATTTACGGTAACTTACCCGAGTAGTTTTATGTTGGTTGCGAGTATGAACCCTAGTCCGAGTGGTTATTTTGTAGATGCTGATAATCCATTAGCATCAAGTCCACAAGAGATGCAACGTTATTTAGCAAAAATATCTGGTCCATTATTAGATAGAATAGATATTCATATAGAAGTGCAACCTGTACCTTTTGAAAAACTATCCGAAGAACGAAAAGGCGAACCAAGTAAAACCATTAGAAAACGCGTAATAAAAGGTAGAGAAGTACAAACCGAACGCTTTAAAGATAATGATTCGGTTCATTACAATGCCCAAATGTCTGTAAAGCAAATACGTAAATATTGTGCTTTAAACGAAGAGTCTAAAACCATGCTTAAAAACGCAATGGAAAAATTAAATCTTTCCGCTAGAGCCTATGACCGTATTTTAAAAGTTTCGCGTACAATTGCGGATTTAGAAGCATCAGAAAATATAAGTCCAAATCATATTGCAGAAGCGATACAATATAGAAGTTTAGATCGTGATGGTTGGTTGGGCTAAAAGTTAGTGATACAATTCACTATAAATAAAAAAGAAGGAGTTAATCGTACAAATAAAGCATTAAAATAATAGAAAAATCAGTTATAATAAGATTAATGATTTAAAACAAAACTACCATTCATTACTTTTATTAGCATCTAATCTTATAAAAATAAACAACAATATAGTAAATGCCCATAAAGAAGAACCGCCATAACTCATAAAAGGCAAAGGTATGCCAATAGTAGGCACAATACCAATTACCATACCTACATTTATAGTAAAATGGATTAAAAAGATAGAGGCAATACCAAAACCATAAATCCTACTAAATTTCGACTTTTGTTTATCTGCCATTTTTATTATTCTAAAAATAAAAAACATATATAATAAAATTACAAAAGTACTACCAATAAAACCCCATTCTTCTGCAATAGCACTAAAAATGTAATCGGTATCTTGTTCGGGTACAAATTTACCATGTGTTTGTGAACCCTTTAAATAACCTTGACCAAATAATCCGCCAGAACCAATAGCAATCTCAGATTGCAAAGTGTTATATCCTTTGCCTTTAGTGTCTTTTATAATATTTAAAGCAAGGTCTATTCTATCTTTATGCCTTTGTGGTAATTTATTATTATAAATATAATGTGTTCCGAAAGTAAAAATACTTGCGAAAAAATAGATGGCAATATATTGTAACCAAAACTTTCGTAAGTTATATTTATTCTTATGATTTATATAAATTAATATAAAAGTGAATATAATGGTGATACCAATAAAAACCAATAGAAAGCCATACTTTATTATTATTATGGATAATATTAATAACAGCGCACCAATTAGAATATAAACTCTTGGCAAACCTTCTCTATAAAAAACAAAAAAGAAAGCTAAAAAAACCAATGCCGAACCTTGATCTGGTTGTAAGATAATTAAGATTGCAGGTATGAAAATTATCAATAAGGCTTTAAACTGATTGCTAAGTAATTTCATATCAAATTGCTTGTCACCAATAAGTTTTGCAATACCTAAAGCAACGCCTATTTTTGAAAATTCTGAAGGTTGAATACTAAAATTACCAATTGCATACCACGAAGTTGCTCCGTTTACTGTTTTTCCGAAAAGAAATAAGCCTATTAACGATGCTATTGATATTAGATAAATAATGCTTGAAAATTGTATGTAAAATCGAGTGTCGAGAAATAACAAAACTATAATGATAACTATAGATATTGTAATCCAAATTAATTGTTTGCCGTATCGTACTGAAAAATCTAAAATTTCGAAATGGTTATCCGTTTTTGAAGTTGTATAAATATTTAACCAACCAATAAATACCAATGCAAAATACATAAGTATTAGTTTCCAATCAAAATTTAATATGTTGCTATTGGTTTCTCTCAATCTTCTATTTTAATTATCTGTTTGTCATATTCTTCTTGCAAATTAGTTTTAAACATTCTTTCTTCTATATGTTTTCTTTTTATCGATTTATTCAAATATTTCTCAATCATTAAAGTAGCAATTGGTGCTGCAATAGTTGATCCATAACCACCATTTTCAATAATAACTGCAATGGCGATTTTGGGATTATTTTTTGGAGCAAAAGCAATAAAAATAGAATGATCTGCAAGACTCACTTTTTCGTTATTAATTCTGATAAAATTTTCTACGGTACCTGTTTTTCCACAAATATCAATACCTTTTACTTTATTATATTTAGCAGTTCCTTTTTCGAAAACTTGAAACATACCTTCAATTACAGGTTCAAAATGTTGCGTATCGATACTTGTTTTAATTCGTGTTGTGAATTTAGAGTCTATGGTCACGTCTTTAATATTTTTAACAATATGTGGTGTATAATAAAAACCTCTATTTGCAACTGCGGCAGTCATATTTGCTAATTGAATAGGCGTTGTTAACACTTGACCTTGACCAATAGCATTCGAAATAGTTGTTACTGCTCGCCATCTAAAAGTTGGATACCAATTGTCATAAAATTTACCATCTGGAATTAATCCAGCATTGCCAACAGGTAAATCAACTCCTAAATAATTACCAAATCCGAAACTTTTTACATGTTTATTCCAGATATCTAAACCTTCGTTGGGAGAATCAAATTTTTCAATAATACTTCTATAAACATTAGAAAAATAAGCGTTACATGAATTATAAATGGCCTTTGTAAAACCAACTCTTCCACCAGTGCCACAATGACAACCCATAAATTCATTTGTTCTTTTTCCATATCTATAACCATGATGACAAACAAAAACGGAACTAGTTGTTATTGTTCCTTCTTGCAAACCAATTAAAGCATTCACTATTTTAAATGGTGATCCAGGAGCATATTCTGCTTTTAAACCTCTGTCGTACATTGGTTTATTGATTTTGTCATTCATGTATTTTGTGGAATATACAGAACGTTTACGACCAACCATATCATTTGGGTTGTAACTTGGTGCGGTTATTAGTGCCAAAATTTGGCCAGAATTAGGCTCTAAAGCAACAATACTACCTCTTTTATTTTGCATTAATTTTTCGCCGTATTGTTGTAAAATAATATCTAAAGTTAAGGTTACATCTTTACCAATTTGTGCTAAAGTATCTTGCGAACCATTTTTATAAGAACCAATTATGCGGTTAAAATTATCTTTTTGATAGCGTTTTACACCTTTTACACCTCTTAAAGTTTTTTCGTATTGTTTTTCAATACCACTAAAACCAATTAATTCTCCTTGCTGATAATATGTGTCTTTTTTTAAAAGTCCTTGATTTACTTCACTAATATAACCTAATACATTTGCTGCAGAATTTATTGGGTAATTTCTGATGGATCTTTTTTGAATATAAAAACCTTTAAAATTATGCATTTTTTCCTGTAGATTGGCATAATCACTTTTTGAGAGTTGTTTTAAAAATACGGATGGTAAACGTGTAGAAAAATTCTTAGCACGTTTATATTTCTTTAGAAAATCTTTTTTATCAATATTTATTAATTTACAAAATTCTAAAGTGTCTATTTTTTTTAAATCTCTTGGGATTAACATCACATCGTAAGAAATCTCATTTGCAACTAATAATTCGCCATTTCGATCATAAACATAACCTCTATTTGGATACGTATATTTTTTTTTAATCGAATTTTCAATTGCCCTAGTTTTGTATTTATCGGAAATGATTTGCAAATAAAAAAGTCTTCCTATATAAGTAAAACTTACGATAAATAAAAAAGAATATATAAGTAGGCTTCTATTGTTCATTTTTACTTATTGCTTGTTTTTTATAAATAATTGCACACTAAAACTAATTAGAATTCCAGACAGTATCGTAGTTATTAAAATTTTTCCTGAAATATTAAGAATATTTTGTGTTTTGTAAAATTCTAATAAAAAAACAATTAAATGATGTAAGAATGTTAATGAAAAAATATACACTAATGCTTGAATTAAATTCAATTTTTTAATATTGAAAAGTAGATAATCAAATTCTGTTTTATTCTGAATTAAATGTAATAATGGCAATCTGACATAAGCAATTAATAATGTTGCTGCAGCATTAATACCACCGGAATTAGAAAAAATATCAACCGATAAACCTAATAAAAAACTAAGAATTAAAAAAAGTCCTTTTTCTTTTTTAATAGGATATAAAAAAATAAAAAGTATGTATAAAATTGGATTTATATAACCAAATAATAGCACATGATTTAAAACCAATACTTGTAATAGTATTAAAAATATAAACCGAACGCTATTTGTAAAAATTACATTATTCATTATTATTTTCTAATGCTTTAATTTCAATTTTATCTAAGTTTGTAACAATATTTATGTGTTTAATGGCACTCATATCATTAAATAATGAAACGTTTATATTTTGATAATTATTACTTGTAAGTTCAAAGTCTTTAATAATACCAATTAAAATTCCTTCAGGAAAAATAGTAGATTTGCCATCAGTAATAATAGTATCGCCTATTTTAATATTTGCTTGTCTAGGTAAATCTTCAAACTGAACGACTTTATAATCTTTTGCATTCCAAGTTATTGTGCCATAATGAGGGTTCTTTTTTAAACGAGCATTTATTTTAGAATTTTCATTTAAAATAGACATTACAGTTGCATAATTACTAGATACATTTGAGGTAATGCCAATAACACCTTTACTATTAATAACTCCTAAGTCTTTGTAAACACTATCTTTTATCCCTTTATTTATCGTTAGCATATTATTACTTTTAATGTAATCATTATTCTTGACAACCGCATTAATAAAAGTAAAGTTTTGCTTGTAAATTAAAGAATCTAGAACCGTTATTTTTACCGTATTTGTTGTGTCCTTTTTTTGAACTAATAAATTTTTTAGTTTCCTGTTCTCTTCTGAAAGTTGTAAATTATATTCCTTAACATTACTATGATTTGCAACAAGATTAAATTTATCATAGATAAAACCCGTAATAATATTAGACGAATTAATAAATCGACTCCTATGAAAAGAATGACTTTGAATGGTAAATGAAAAAGCAATTAGTTGAAGAACTATAAATAATAAAAAATATTTATACCTAATAAAAAAAGATATAATTTGATGCATTATGGGTTTACAATTAAAAGATTAAAAGATTAAAAGATTAAAAGATTTTAGATTAAATGTTATTTTTCAATTTTCAATTTTTTAATCTTTTAATTTGAATTTATTTCATTAATACACTTTTAAATTTCTCTAAATTTTTTAGTGCAATTCCTGTACCTCTAACTACTGCTTTCAACGGGTCTTCGGCTAAATATACAGGTAAATCTGTCTTTTTAGAAATTCGTTTATCCAAACCTCTTAGCATAGAACCGCCGCCAGCAAGATAAATACCTGTGTTATAGATATCCGCAGATAATTCAGGTGGAGTTTCAGATAAAGTTTCCATTACAGCATCTTCAATTCTTAAAATAGATTTATCTAATGCTTTTGCTATTTCTCTATATGATATTTGAATCTGTTTTGGTTTCCCGCTCAATAAATCTCTACCTTGAACTAACATGTCTTCTGGTGGATTTTCTAAATCTTCGGTTGCAGAACCAACGGTAATTTTTATTTTTTCTGCAGTATGCTCACCTACATATAAATTGTGATGTGTACGTAAATAATACGAAATATCATTGGTAAAAACATCACCAGCAACTTTAACCGATTTGTCACAAACAATACCACCTAAAGCAATTACAGCAATTTCGGTTGTTCCGCCACCAATATCAATAATCATATTTCCTTTTGGTTCTTGTATGTCAATACCAATACCAATTGCGGCAGCCATTGGTTCATAAATTAGGTAAATGTCTTTACCATTCATATGAATTGCAGAATCTTTTACAGCTCGTTTTTCAACCTCTGTAATCCCTGAAGGAATACAAATTACCATACGCAAACTTGGTGGAAACCATCGCTTTTTAATACTTGGTATTTTACGAATAAATTCTCTAATCATTTGCTCGGAAGCATCAAAATCTGCAATTACACCATCTTTTAAAGGTCTAATTATTTTAATATTAGAATGCGTTTTGCCTTGCATTAATCTTGCTTCCTTACCAGTAGCAATAATTTTACCCGTACTTCTGTCGATAGCAACTATAGATGGACTATCAATCACAACTTTGCCGTTATGTATAATTAATGTGTTTGCTGTACCTAAATCAATAGCGATTTCTTCGGTCATGAAATCAAAAAATCCCATAGAATATTATGTGTTTAATTGTTATAGTAGTTAGTTTTGGTAAAGATATAAAATTAATGCGTTTTATATCTTATTTTAGTAATGAATTTGTTTTTAGTTTTTACTAAAGACGTTTTGTAAAAACATCTTTTTAGTGCCTAAAGTTATAAGTACTTAGAGCGCCTAAAGTTTTAATTTTCTTTAAAAGTTAGAAATTTCTATTAATAAAAAAATCTTTAATGAATAGTACAGTTTTTAACTTTAGGCACTCTAAACTCTAAATATTTTAGGTATTTTAAATTAGTGTTTAAAATGTCTTGTTTTTGTAAAAACCATCGCCATTTTGTTTTTATTACAATAATCAATTGATAATTGGTCTTTTATAGATCCGCCAGGTTGAATTACTGATTTTATTCCGGCATTATCTGCAATTTCTACACAATCTGGAAAGGGAAAAAAAGCATCACTCGCCATAACCGCATTATTTAAATCGAATTTAAAATGTTTTGCCTTTATGATTGCTTGATTTAACGCATCAACTCTAGATGTTTGACCAGTACCACTTGCAAAAAGTTGTTTGTTTTTTACTAAAACTATAGTATTCGATTTAGTGTTTTTACATATTTTTGAAGCAAACAATAAATCTTCAATTTCTTTTTCTGATGGATGTAAATCTGTTGCTTGTTCTAAAATACTTTTAGAATCGGTAATCGTATCTCTTTCTTGTACTAAAACGCCATTCAAACAAGTTCTTACTGTTGTTTGCGGTAATTCAATTTCTTTTTGAATTAATAGTATTCTGTTTTTTTTTCCTTTTAATATTTCTAAGGCTTCTTTTTTGTAAGATGGCGCAATTACAACTTCGCAAAATAATTTGTGAATTTCATTTGCTGTAGCAACATCAATTTGTGTATTCGAAATTAAAACGCCACCAAAAGCAGAAATCGAATCACCTGCTAAAGCGTCTTTGTAAGCCTGAGCAATAGTTTCTCTTTGCGCAATACCACAAGCATTATTATGTTTTAAGATGGCAAAAGTTGGTTGCTCGCCTTTAAACTCATTCATTAAATTTACAGCAGCATCAACATCTAACAGGTTGTTGTAAGACAATGATTTGCCGTGTAATTTATCAAAAATATTATCAAAATCACCAAAGAAGAATCCTTTTTGATGTGGATTTTCTCCATAACGTAAAATCTGACCATTATTCTCACTTATTTTAAGTGCAAACTCATCATGATTTTTATTAAAATAATTGAAAATTTGTGTGTCGTAATGTGAAGAAACATTAAACGTTTTTCTTGCAAAAGATTTTCGCTGTTCTAAGGTCGTTTCGCCATTATTAGTTGAAATTATTCCTAAAAATTCTTCGTATTGATCCATTGAAGAAACACAAATAACATCGTTATAATTTTTTGCTGCTGCTCTTATTAATGAAATGCCACCAATATCAATTTTCTCTATAATTTCTTGTTCTGTCGCTCCACTTTCTACTGTTTTTTCAAACGGATATAAATCTACAATAACAATATCAATTTCTGGAATATCAAATTCTTGTAGTTGATTTTTGTCACTATCATTATCTCTTCTGCTTAAAATACCACCAAATACTTTTGGATGTAATGTCTTAACTCTGCCACCTAAAATAGACGGATAACTAGTTAAATCTTCTACTGCTACAACAGGAATCCTCAATTCTCTTATAAATTTTTCGGTGCCACCAGTAGAATAAATAGTAATATTTAACTCGTTAAGTTTTTTTACTATTGGTGCTAAGCCATCTTTATGGAAAACGGAAATTAATGCGGATTTTGGTTTCATTTTTTTGCTTTTGGTATTATGCAATATGCTTTATGCGTGTTTGTGCAAAAATACGAATTAACAAATGTTAGTATTCCTTAAATAACAAATTAAATTTACAACTTTATGAACAGGTTTTTAACTATAATACCAATTTAATCATAAAACAAGTCAAATAAATTGTTTCTTTTTCACAATATCTTCGTTAAAATATTTTACCATAACAAAGGCTATTCTAAAATATTTTAACTTCAATCTTGCAAAAAATAATTCAATTTATTTTTGACAGATTTTATAATTAATTTGGTATAAATTGTTTTCCAAAAAACTTTTTGGGCTAGATTTAACTAGCAAATGCAACTTTTTGGTTTACAAATTTATAAAATAGATTTTTAGGGTATTACATAAAAAAAACCCACTCAATTACTTGAGTGGGAAAATTGCTATGAAAAAGAAATTATTAGATTACTCTAATAATTCTGATACAAATATAACTGTTTTTTTTAATAAAAAAAGTCTTTTCTAATAAAATTTCAAAAATATTTCTAGGTAAGTAGTAAGTCAAATGAAATGTAATATTTATCACTTAAATTGCTGAATATCAAGAAAACATATCTTTTACTTTCTCAAAAAAAGATTTCTCTGAAGTATTAGGCATTGGTTTAAAACTCTCATTATCAATCATAGACTGAAAATATTTTTTTTGATCTTTTGATATTTTTTTAGGTGTCCATACATTTATATGTACTAATAAGTCGCCTGTACCATAAGAATCTAAACTTTGCAATCCTTTTCCGCGTAAGCGTAATATTTTACCCGATTGTGTTCCTGCATCTATTTTTAACCTTACTTTACCTTTTAAGGTGTCTAATTCTTTAGAAACTCCCAAAATTGCTTCGGGAATACTTATGTACATATCATAATGTAAATTTACACCTTCGCGTTTTAATTTATCGTGTGGTATTTCTTGAATTACAACTAATAAATCACCTGGTATTCCATTACCTGGTGCATCATTCCCTTTTCCTGAAACCTTTAATTGCACACCATCGGTAACTCCTGCAGGAATATTAATTGAAACCATTTCTTCTTTATGGATCATACCATTTGCATCAGAACCTTTTGGCCTTTTATCAATCGATTTTCCTGCGCCTCTACAAGTTGGGCAAGTAGATTGTGTTTGCATTCTACCTAAAATAGTATTAGTAACACGCATCACTTGACCTTGACCTTGACAAGTATTACAGGTTTTATAGGTTGCTCCTGCTGCTTTTACTAAACGCTTAACCTTTACTTTTTTCTCAACACCATTTAAAATATCTTCTAATGTTAATTTTAAACGGATTCTCATGGTACTTCCTTTTACTCTAGCCTGACCTCTACTTCCGCCACCAAAACCGCCACCGCCGCCAAAAATGTCACCAAACTGACTAAAAATATCTTCCATGTTCATTCCGCCACCACTAAATCCGCCAAATCCACCGCCACCACCTTGTGGTCCTTCAAATGCTGCATGACCGTATTGATCGTAACGTGCTTTTTTATTTTCGTCGCTTAAAACTTCGTAAGCTTCCGCCGCATCTTTAAATTTTTCTTCAGCCGATGCGTCATCAGGGTTTTTATCGGGATGAAATTGTATCGCTTTTTTTCTATATGCTTTTTTTATCTCACGCTTATCAGCAGATTTGGTAACTCCTAAAGTGTCGTAATAATCTTTTTTTGACATGTTTTTGTTAAGTCTTTAATCGTTTTTTGTTTAATTGTTTAATCGAAATTTCACTTTCCATTTTTCAGTATTCAAACTATTTCCCTACTACAACTTTTGGAAACCTAATTATTTTATCGCCTAATTTATAACCAACCTCAACAATATCAATAATTTTACCAATCATTTTTTTTGATGGTGCTGGTATTTGTGTTATTGCTTCGTGAATTTCTGCGTCAAAAATATCACCCGTTTTAATATCTATTTTTTCTAATCCTTTTTGATTTAATGTAGATTTTAATTTACTAGAAATTAAATCTAATCCTTTTAAAATCTCTTTATCTTTTACTTTCATTGCCTCAACTACGCCACGATCTAAATCGTCTAACACTGGCAATATACTTGTCATTAAATCTTGACTTGCAGTTTTAAATAACTCTATTCTTTCTCTAGAAGTACGCTTTTTATAGTTTTCGAATTCTGCAAAAAGACGTAGAAATTTATCTTTCTCTTTTTGCATTAATTCTTCGTGAGTTGGTTCTACTACTTCGACTTTAACTTCTTCTACATTTTCATCCGCAGTATTTGTATTTTCAACTGTTTCGTTATTTTCTAATTCTTCTTTATTATTGTTCATTTTGTTTTTAATCTTTGAATCTAATCATTTACAATTTGTTTGCCAATTGAATAATTGTGACAAAGTGACACTACTAATTTTACAAAACAACTCACACCGTGACTTTAAGTCACGGTGTGAATAAAACTTTAGTAATATTTTTAGTTAATTCTTTCTATTTTGGCACCAAGGGCAATTAACTTTTCATCAATCTTATCGTAGCCTCTATCTATTTGTTCTATATTATGAATTGTGCTTGTTCCTTTAGCGGAAAGTGCAGCAATTAATAAGGAAACTCCTGCTCTAATATCTGGCGAAACCATTGTCGTTGCTTTCAAACTTGACTCATGATTAAAACCAATAACATTTGCTCTATGCGGGTCACAAAGAATTACTTTTGCGCCCATATCGATTAGTTTATCTACAAAAAATAAACGACTTTCAAACATTTTTTGATGAATCAAAACAGTACCTTTTGCTTGTGTTGCTGTTACTAAAATAATACTTAATAAATCTGGTGTAAAACCAGGCCAAGGTGCATCTGATATTGTTAAAATAGAACCATCAATAAAACCCTCTATTTTGTATGAATCTTGTGCAGGAATATAAATATCATCATTTCGTTTTTCTAATTTAATTCCTAATTTTCTAAAAACATCTGGTATCTGACCTAAATTTTTCCAACTTACGTTCTTAATTGTAATTTCCGATTTTGTCATTGCAGCAATACCAATCCATGAACCGATTTCTATCATATCTGGTAAAACTGTATGCTCACAACCCATTAATTCTTTTACACCTTCAATAATTAATAAATTTGAACTAATTCCTTTTATGTTTGCACCCATACTATTCAACATTTTACATAATTGTTGAATATAAGGCTCGCAAGCAGCATTATAAATCGTCGTTTTTCCTGTTGCTAAAACAGATGCCATTAAAATATTTGCAGTACCAGTTACCGATGCTTCATCTAATAGCATGTATGTACCAAACAATTCTTTTGCTTCTACACCATAAAAATATTCTTCTTTATTATACCTAAACTTAGCACCAAGTTTCATAAAACCCTCAAAATGTGTATCTAATCTACGTCTTCCGATTTTATCGCCACCAGGTCTAGGAATATAACCTCTACCAAATCTAGCCAATAATGGTCCGACCAACATAATAGAACCTCTTAAGGAACTTCCGTCTCTTTTAAAATCAGCAGATTCTAAATAATCTAAATTAATTTCATCTGCTTGAAAACTGTAACTATTTTCAGATAATTGTGCTACTTTAACACCTAATTCTTTTAAAATAAAAATCAATTTGTTAACATCAATAATATTCGGAACATTATTAATAATTACTTTTTTTGGTGTTAGAATCGTTGCGCAAATGATTTGTAAAACTTCATTTTTTGCGCCTTGAGGTGTTACTTCACCTTGTAATTTATGTCCGCCTTCTATTTTGAAAATTCCCATTTTAGTGTTCGGTATTCAGTGTTCGGTATTCAGTGTTCAGTATTCAGTGTTCAGTCGTAAATCATTAGTCATTAGTAGAAAACTACCATCTTTTTCTTCCGTTGTTTTTTTTATGCTTATTATTTTTTTTATGCTTATTATTAGGTGTTTTCTTTTTTAATAAAACGCTAGTTGGTGATAATTCTACTTCCTTATTAAACATGTCTATTTTTCCATTGGATAAATCTAATAAATGTTTAAAAATTACATCATCATCTACGGTATCTTTATTCCAATTTAAAAAACACTTTTTCATATGATTGGCAATGGTGTAATTTAAAGTTTCTCTAATTTCACTATCTTCCCAAGTTATTGCTTCGTTAATCATTATTTGGATATTATTTCCATAAAAACGATATCTTGTTGGATTATTCGGATATTCCAATTTATCAGGTTTTGCCTGAATTTCTTCTCTTGTAAGTATTTCGTAAGGAGATTCTACATCTAAATTGAAGTCTGCAATAATAAAAAGTTGGTCCCAAAGTTTATGACTAAAATCTGGTATATCACGTAAATGAGGTTGTAAATTACCCATAACTTCTACAATGGCTTTTGCCATTTTATTACGTGCTTCATTATCTTCTATTTCTTTACAAATATTTACCAATTTTTGAATATGACGACCATATTCTGGTATGCGTAATGTTTCTCTTTCTGAATTTGTTTCTAATACGAATTTCATTTTTTATATTTAAGTAATTACTTAGTTTTTACTATTTTAAGTTTTGCGAATTGTAATAATAATTTTTTAATTCCATCTTTTTCAAACTCAATTTCTGCTTTTTTATTAGTTCCTACACCATCAATTTTTAATATAATACCTCTACCAAATTTTACGTGCATAACTTGCTGACCTTCTTCAATTTCTATACTATTTGAATTATTTGGGTCTTTTGCACTACTTAATTTTGTAAATCTTTTTGGCGTGCTAATAGTTGTTGTTTTCTCCATTGTACTTCTTTTACTACTTCTTATTATTGGTTTTTTAAATCTTATTTTATTTTGAGGAGTATCGCCAAAAATATCACCATCAATAAATTTATTAATTGCTGGTTTTATTTTGGGTGCAAGATACTCTAAATATTTTTCATCAATTTCTTCTAAAAAACGACTTGGTTCACAATCTATTAATGAACCCCAACGATAACGTGTATATGCGTAAGTTAAGTAAGCTTGTTTTTCTGCTCTAGTTACTGCTACATAAAATAAGCGTCTTTCTTCTTCTAGTTCGCTACGTGTATTGGAACTCATGCTTGAAGGAAACAAGTTTTCTTCCATACCAACTACATAAACTATTGGGTATTCTAAACCTTTAGATAAATGTACGGTCATTAACGAAACTCTTGGTGTGTCATCATTTTTATCATTATCAAAATCGGTTGCTAATGCAACGTCTTCTAAGAAATGTGAAAGCGATATATTTTTATCTATTTTATTTTTTTGTTCTTCGACAAAATCTTTCATTCCGTTTAATAACTCTTGAATATTTTCTACTCTACCAATTGCTTCAGGAGTTGATTCTACTTGTAAATCTTTTATTATTTTTGTTTGTTTTAGTACAAAATCAGCAATTTCAAAAGCATTTTTAGTTTTTGATTCTACTTGAAAACTTTTTATCATTGTAATAAAGTTTCGCAATTTTGTTTTAGTACCTGCATTAATTTTTAAATCAATTTTATCTAAGTTTTCTAATATTGTGAAAACCGATTTATTATAATGATTTGCAGTAACGGTTAATTTCTCTAAAGTAGTTTGACCAATACCTCTTTTAGGATAATTAATGACTCTTTTAAATGCTTCTTCATCATTTGGGTTTACAATTAAACGTAAATACGAAAGTGTATCTTTAATTTCTTTTCTTTGATAAAAAGACAAACCTCCATAAATTCTATATTTTATATCTTTTTTACGCAACGCATCTTCCATTGATCTAGATTGAGCATTGGTACGATATAAAATAGCAAAATCGCTATATTTTAATTGATTTTTAATTGCGTTTTCCCAAATACTACTGGCAACAAAACGACCTTCTTCACTATCAGAAACTGTTCGCATTATTTTAATACGTTCGCCATCATCGTTTTGCGTCCAAATTTCTTTATCTAATCTTGTTTTGTTTTTTTCAATAATACTATTTGATGCATTAACTATATTACCCGAAGAACGATAGTTTTGCTCTAATTTAAATATTTTTACATTTTCATAATCTTTCTGAAAGTTTAAAATGTTTTGAATATTTGCACCTCTAAAAGAATAAATACTTTGCGAATCATCACCAACTACACAAATATTTTGAAATCTATCGGCCAATGCTCTAACAATTAAATATTGTGAATGGTTAGTATCCTGATACTCATCTACTAAAATATATCTAAATCTATCTTGATATTTTGCTAAAGTTTCTGGAAAACGAGTTAGTAACTCATTTGTTCTCAATAACAAATCATCAAAATCCATTGCGCCAGCTTTAAAGCATCTTTCTACATATTGCTCATAGATTTCGCCCATTTTAGGTCTTCCTGCATGTAAATCTGCTTCTAATAATTCTGGATTATTTTTATATGCTCTTACCGTAATTAAACTATTTTTGAATTGTGAAATTCTACCTAAAACTTGTTTTGCTTTATATCTGTCTTTATCTAAAGACATTTCTTTAATTATTGCGGATAATAATCTAACGGAATCTTGGGTATCGTAAATGGTGAAATTTGAAGGAAAACCTAATTTATTACCTTCCGAACGGAGAATTCTTGCAAAAACGGAATGGAAAGTTCCCATCCATAAATTTTTTGCTTCGCCACCATCTACAATTTCAGCAATACGATTTTTCATTTCTCGCGCTGCTTTATTGGTAAAAGTTAATGCCAAAATATTAAACGCATCAACACCTTGGTTCATTAAGTGTGCTATACGATACGTTAACACTCTTGTTTTACCCGAACCAGCGCCAGCAATAATAATCATTGCGCCGTCTTTTTGTAAAACCGCTTGTTTTTGTGCTTCGTTTAAATTATTTAAGTAATCTGACAACTGTATTGTTTAAGAATTTCAAAAGTAAGAATATCTCATTGCATATCATAATAAATTTTACTTTTTTATCCACAAAAAAACCTTGTAAATTTTAATAACTTACAAGGTTTAATTTATTTTAAAATGACTTCTATTTAATTTAATTTATACGAGAAAGTAAATTGAATCATTGATGTTTCCATATCATAAGAAACAGAACTACCTGGTATTGCTCCTAAAGGATTATTTGTAGCGTCCCAAGGTCCACCAAAACCTTGAGGAGTTGGATTTAAAAGTTGCCCAGAAGCACCATCACCTCTAAAACCTTGATGATAAACTGCATCTACTTTAAATTTATCTGTAACTTGGTAACCAAAACCTATTTGAGCAGCGTTTTCAATAACTGCTGTTGCAGGAATTGAGA
>CAYQTF010000049.1:4110-16976 GCA_964420345.1 uncultured Flavobacteriaceae bacterium | reverse complement strand
ATAATGCTTTTGAAGATAATTATTTTTTGCCTAGTTTGGGTGAATAGTTACGTAAATATAAATAAATAAATTTACAATTTGTTTTATGTGAGAGTTAAAAAACCTGATATTTTTAGAGTGGATAAAAATGCACTAATTTTTTGTGGGTATTAAATTCTGAACAACAGACAAAACAACATAAATTAATATTATCAACGGAATAGCAACAAACTGAAGAAAAACCAATAACAATACACAAACTAATAAAAAGATATAGACTACTAAGTTATCTTTCAATCCAAAATTCTTAAATTTTAAAGAAAATAACGGAATATTTGCATTCATTAAATAACTTAAAATTAAAGTTATAGTAATTAAAACATACTTGTTTTGAATTAAATTTAACGCTATTTCATAATTACTAAAACTTACTATTAATGGCAAAGAAACAATAACTAAAGCCATTGCTGGAGTTGGCAAACCTATGAAACTAGATGTTTGTCTGGTATCCATATTAAAATTCGCTAATCTGTATGCAGCAGCAAGTGCCAATAATAAACCGAAAAACGGTAATAAATAAATAGTTTTATCATCTGTAGAAATCCAAGAAACAACAGTAAAAGATGATGTATTACCTTGTGTAGATTCTAACAATTTATACATAATTATTGCAGGAGCAACACCACTTGTTACCATATCTGCAAGCGAATCTAATTGTTTACCAAGTTCACCAGATACGTTTAATATTCTGGCAAAAAAACCATCAAAAAAATCAAAAAAGATACCTAATAAAACAAAAAATGCTGCTAAGGTTAAATCGCCTTTTACAGCAAAAATAACAGCAATTAAACCAGATAAAAGATTTAACAAAGTAATTAAATTTGGAATGTGTTTTTTGATAAGGCGTTTTTTTTAGTTAAACAAAAGTAATGATTATTTTACCTATTATTGGTTAGTCAAATCATTTTTTTAGGATAAAACAAACCTATTAAAATAAATAGAATGCCAATTCCATATTTTAATGATGCAGAAATATAATTAGTTGAATCACTAGAAAAACCTAAAATAATACTAAATAAACCTAATAAAATAAAAGTTTGTTTTTTATTAAATGGTTCGAATGTTTTGTTAGCTCTTCCATTTTTTTTGTCTCTAAAAAATATTACTAAACCATAAGAAGCAAAACTTAAACCAATTATTAATATAGAAAATCCGAGTATAATATTATCAATACTTTTTACAGAAGTAAGAAAAAGTATTCCAATAATTATATATTTATTCCAGTTTTTCAATATTAATAAGAATACTACTTTATTTAATTATTAAATTTTTTAATTTTTCAAGTTCAAGTTCAAGTTCAAGTTCAAAACCCTTAAAACAAATCCTTAACTTCACTTTTAATAAACGCTAAAGCTGTATCACTTGGCGCTTGTTTATTAATTACTTTCTGAATAATTGCTTGTCGTAATTCATCTGCATTTAAAATGTTAGCATCATTGGCACAATCTCGTATAATTTGTATAGTAGTATTTTTTGCAGAAGAAATCACATTCCAACATTCGTCTGTTATATAAATTTGCTGTGCTAAATTGTGTTCAAATTCTGTCTCTATAGTATGTAAAAGCGACATTTCGTATGCCTGTTTGTCGTTGTTTTGTGCTTTTATTCTAAATACTACATTTGCAGGAGTGATGCGTTCTAAAAATAAAGTCATTCTTTCGTATGCTTGTAATCTTAAGGTTGTAGTTAGTTTTTTATCCTCTTTTAATAATTTGAATTTCTGTAAACCAGCATCGCTTTTTGTATATTCCTTAAAAAAATAAACTGCTACAAAACCACTTGCTAAAGACGGTAATGTATATAATAATGCTTGTATTAATTGTTCTGTCATTTATTTGTTTTTATTGTTATTTTCTCGCAAAGTCGCCAAGGCGCAAAGAGAATTAATGTTTATTAGTCATCAAATGTTTGCGAAGCAAACATAATTGAGTTTTTTTAAAAACTACAACTCTGCGACTCTGCGACTTTGCGAGATTATTATTTTTCATTTTACCAATTAAAATTATGGTAGTACCTCTTTTTTTAGAAAATATTTACTTCCATTTCCAAATTAATTCCAAATTTATTTTTTACGTTTTCACGGATGGTTTTTGCTAGCGATAAAATTTCACTACCAGTAGCATTTCCGTGATTTACTAGTACCAATGCTTGATTTTTATGAACGCCTGCATCGCCAAACCGTTTACCTTTAAAACCACATTGTTCAATTAACCAACCAGCAGGAATTTTATAAGCACTTTCCGTTTTGTAAAACGGCATTTTAGGATTTAAAGTATAAATTTTATCAAATACCGATTTTTCAACAACAGGATTCTTAAAAAAACTACCACAATTACCAATCACATTCGGATCGGGTAATTTACGTTGTCGAATATTAATTATTGCTTTTGAAACAGATTGAATCGTAGGTTTTTTAATTTGTAATTTTTTTAATTCATCTTGAATCGCTCCGTAACTTGCGTTTAATTTATGTTTGCCTTTTGTGAGTTTAAAAACAACTGAAGTAATAATATATTTACCTTCTGCTTCATTTTTAAAAATGGAATTTCGATAACCAAACCCACAGTCATGATTTTTAATCTTTAAATCATTTAATCTTTTAATCTCAAGAACATTAACTTCTTTAATAGTGTCTTTGACTTCAACACCATAAGCACCAATATTTTGAATAGGACTCGTGCCAACATTACCAGGTATTAGAGAAAGGTTCTCCAAACCACCAAAATCATTTTCTAAACACCATTGCGTAAAATCATGCCAATTTTCACCAGCATTTACTTTAACATAAACCGAACTTTTGGTTTCTTTTAAAATTCGGATTCCTTTAAAATCTAAATGAATCACTAACGCATTAATATCTTTTGTTAATAGCATATTGCTACCGCCAGAGATGATAAATATATTTTTATTTTCTTTTAAAACCGAAACTAATTCCGTTACCGAAGAAACTGAAATAAATTCAGATGCTTTTACGTCAATACCAAATGTATTGTAATTTTTTAGCGAAAAGTTTTTTTGTACTTTCATTACAGCGCAAAAATAAGCAAATGTTGTAAATTTGTGGTACTTAGAGTTAGAATTTATGAAAAACATCATCATAGCGAGTACTTCAACCATTCACGGAAGTGGTTATTTAGAATATTTATTGCCAACATTACGGCTTTTTTACAAAAATGTGGACGAAGTATTATTTGTGCCATACGCAAGACCTAACGGAATTTCATATAAAAAATATACAGAAATTGCAGAAAAAGCATTCGGTAAAATAGGAGTGAAGGTAAAAGGAATTCATGAGTTTTCTTCTGCAAAAGAAGCAATTGCAAATGCAAAAGCAATTTTTATTGGTGGCGGAAATACTTTTGAATTAGTGAATCAATTATATAAAAACGATATAATTACAGCAATCAGAACTGCCGTAAATAATGGAACACCATATTTAGGCACAAGTGCAGGAAGTAATATTTGTGGCCCAACAATGATGACGACTAACGATATGCCAATTGTATATCCGCCAAGTTTTGATACGTTAAATTTAATACCTTATAATATCAATCCGCATTATTTAGACCCAAATCCAGATTCTACGCATAAAGGCGAAACTCGTGAAACCAGAATTAACGAATTTCATTGTTTTAATGATAAAGTAGTTATTGGTTTGCGAGAAGGAAGTTGGTTAGAAGTTATTGATGCTAAAATTACTTTAAAAGGAAAATTAACTGCAAGAATATTTATGCAGAATAAAAAACCGATTGAATTAGAAAGTGGAATGGTTTTGAGGTTTGAGGATTAATTATTTTTGATTTTATTAATTTTTAGTTTAAATTCGCAGTCTTGTATATAATATCGACTTTCTTGAAAGTTTTACAAATACTTTTGTTTATAGGATTAAAAAAACACAAATGAAAAAATTATTATTATTTATTACGTTAATTAGTTTTGGTATTACTCAAGCACAAATTGTTAATATACCTGATGCTAATTTTAAAAATGCTTTGTTAAATCACAATCCTGTTATTGATGTTAATGGAGATAATGAAATACAAATAACAGAAGCACAAAATGCTACAGAAGTTAAAGTAGCTAGTGAAAATATTTCTGATTTAACAGGTATTGAAGAATTTACTAATATTTGGAATTTAAGATGTTCTAACAATCAATTAACAAATTTAGACCTTAGTAATAATATTCTTTTAACTGATTTATATTGTAATGATACTCAACTAATTAACCTTGACTTAGCAAGCAATGTTTTATTAGAAGAATTACTTTGTAATGATACTCAACTTGTTAATTTAAATTTAAATAATCTAACCGAATTATTTTATTTAGAGTGTAATAGAAACTATTTAACAACTTTAGATTTATCTACTAATAGTAATTTACAATATATTGAATGTAGAAATAACGGTATGACAAGTCTAACACTATACACTAATTCTGTACGTGATTTTGGATGGTTGCTATGTGACAATAATCAATTAAGTGAATTAGACATGAGTAATATGATTGGATTATCTATATTTTGTTCAAACAATAATTTAAATAGTTTAGTTTTAGATAACTCATTTTTCAGAGAAATATTTTGTAATGATAATCAATTCGTAAATTTAGATTTTAGTCAAATGGGGTATTATTATTCAGTTAATTGTAATAATAATCCTATGTTAAATTATATAAATTTAAAAAATGGAGAGTTATTTATTGATGGGAATTTTCAGAATTTACCAAATTTAGAAACTGTTTGTGTAGATGATATTAATTCCGATTTAGTTAATCAAATTAATACAGAAGTTAATCATTCAGTAACTTTTACAGAATATTGTAGTCTAACACCAGCATTAAGTAACCAAATTACAGGAACTATTCAAGTAGATTTAGATTTAAACGGTTGCGATACAAATGATTTACATTTGCCTAATGTTTTAGTAACCACAGATAATGGTTCAGAAACATTTTCAACCTTTTCAAGTCACGGTGGCGAATATACTTTATATACTAATGAAGGAGATTTTACAACCGTAATATCTAATTTACCAGTATATTATACGGTTAATCCTAATTCTCATAATTCAAATTTTGTTGGGTTTGGTAATACTGATATTTCTGATTTTTGTGTAGCACCAAACCAAACAGCAACTGATATAAATATAACTTTATTACCAATAACTTCTGCGAGACCAGGATTTTATACTACATACCAAATAGTTTATAAAAATGTTGGAACAACACAGCTAAACGGAAATGTAACCTTAGAATTTGACGAAACAAAATTAAACTTCTTAAATGCAAGTGAAACGGTAAATACACAAACAAGTAATTCATTAACTTTTAATTATGCCAATCTAAATCCATTTGAAACACGAACCATAGATTTAGAGTTTAATACATTTGCGCCACCAACCGTTGAAATAGATGATATTTTAAATTTTACAGCAACTATAAACCCAATTGCAGGAGATTTTACTACAGATGATAATATTTTTGATTTAAACCAAACTGTTGTAGGTTCTTTTGACCCAAACGATATAACCGTTTTAGAAGGAAATCAAATTTTATTAGCAGATGCAAATAAATATTTGCATTATCTAATTAGATTTCAAAATACTGGAACAGCAAGTGCTATAAACGTAGTTGTTACAAACGATTTAGATGTAAATTTAGATTGGTCAACTTTACAATTAGAAAGTTTAAGTCACGATAATAGAGTTGCCATAAAAAACGGAAATGAAATAGAATTTATTTTTGAAAATATAAATTTACCAGATAGCACCACAGACGAACCAAATTCTCACGGTTTTATAGCATACAAAATAAAACCAAAAACAGACATTACACTTGGCGACATTATACCAAACAAAGCAGACATATTTTTTGATTTTAACGAAGCAATTGAAACAAATATAGCAACAACTACCGTAGTTAATGCTTTAGCAGTAAATGAAAATAGGTTATTAGATTTTTCAGTTTATCCAACACCAACAGAAAACATCTTGAATATAAATTCAAAAACGGAAATAACTAAAATAGAAATTTACAGTAAATTAGGTCAAAAAATTAAAGAAACAATCGAAAACAACATAGATATTTCCAATCTAACGCAAGGTTTATACTTTGTGAAAGTAGAAGATATTAACGGAGATTTTGGCGTAAAAAAGATTATAAAAAAATAAAATATAAAGTTTGTTAAGTTCAAAACTTTCGGTTCTGCCACAAATTTAGTGAGTAAAATTAATGTCAGTTCAGATGTTCCGAAGTCAGATATAAGATTAACTTAAAAATTTGTACAAAGGCACAACTTAATTCATTCGACTGTTATTTTATTCGTGAGACTCTAAAAAATTATTTTCAATTTTTTAGTTAGTCATGCCTTTGGTTTGATAAATCGAACTAATCCCGCTTTTTCAGCGGGATATTGGTTTAATACCAATTTAATTATAATATAAGTCTAAAAAGTTGTATATTTGATTATGGGATTACAATCAAATTTACTAGTTAAAGAAAGTCTGTCAGAACTAAAAAAGTTACAGAATAAACAGCGAAATATAAAATCAGAAAAGCGTATATTATGTTTGATTTTTATAAAACAAAAAAAGTTTAAAACACAATCAGAATTGGCAGATTATCTAGGAGTTTGTCGACAAACTTTAGTTGGTTGGTTGACAAAATACCGTAATTTAGGAATTTCAGGTATCGTTATAAAACCGACACGTAATAAGCGATCAAAAATTATTACGCTAGAAATACATCAGGGTTTAAAGCAAAAATTAGAAAACTCAAATAATCCATTACGAGGTTATTGGGATGTTGTAGATTGGGTTTTTCAAGAATATGGTGTAGAAATAAAATATCACTGGTTAAGACAATATTTAATAAAACATTTTAAAACCAAACTCAAATCCCCAAGAAAGTCTCATTATAAAAAAGACCAGGAAGCAGTAAATGCTTTTTTAAAAACTTCCTAACACTTTAGCTGAAATAAAATCAAACCTAAATACAGAATTATATACAGGTGTAAATTTGTATTTTCAAGATGAATCAAGGTTTGGATTAATGATGCATTTAGGAAAATGTTTGACTTCAAAAGGTATAAAACCAATAGTCAATTATCAACATAGATTTACAACAACCTATCTCTATGGTAGTTATTCTCCAATAAACGGAAATAATTTTGTTTGGGAAATAAATGGTGTAGACACTAAGATTTTTGAAGCATACCTTGAGCACTTTTCAAAGTACAAACCTAAAGAATATAAGATTGTTGTGATTGACAATGCTGGATTTCATTCCACAAAAAACATACAAGTTCCAGACAATATTTACTTACTGAACATACCTGCGCACCAGAACTTAACCTATGTGAACAAGTATGGCAATACATAAAAAACAGATATAAAAATTATCGTTTTGAAACAATGTCAAATTTAAAAAACTGGTTGCATAATATGGTTTGCGAAATGGATAAAGAATTAATCAAATCCATAACTAGTAACCATCATTATTTAAACACATTTAATGACGTGTTTTATAATTAAATTGATATGATTCCAAATCACTACACTAGATAAAACCTTTGGTAATAAATATCAAAATTTTCTTGAGCATTAAAAAAGGATAATTCGTGCTGAAAATCAGAGGTTCTTTGTATTTTAGGCATAGACTAGAAAAACCCTCGATTTTTAAGAATTATTGTCCTTTTCGGGGTTTTATTTGTCTAAACACACAACTTATTTCGCAGATATACAAACAGTTATTTAATTTTGAAAGTACCCGAATAGTGAGTATGATTTTCACTATTCGCTAATTTATATTCTCTTTTCGTTATAATTAACTTAACGGATCATTTTCCTTAGCTTCGGCTTTTTTAAGATTGAAATCAAATTCTTGATACAATTCTAACAAACTCATAATTGCTTTTAAAAGATCTTTAGTTTCTAATAAAATACCGAAGAAAAGTGTTGTGTTTTTTGGACTAGTTTCAGACTTATCTTTTCTAATTCTATTTACTTGATGTTCGATAGATGCTCTTACATCATCTAATAATAATTGTTTGTCTTCAATAATTGAATTGAAAGAATCAAAATCTCTATTATTAAATGCTATTTCAATTTTACTAAGCATTTTTTCTAATTTAGAATCAATTTCTTTTAATTCAGCAATCTGACTGTTTTTTAAGTTTTTGTGATTATTATTTACGTGTTTATAACTAGATTTAGAAATATAACTAATAGATTGTGAAATGTCTTGTAAATAACCTATTACCATTATATAAAAACGACTAGCTTCTGCGGAAGTATCATTCATAGATTTAATAAAGTAAAATACTTCATCTTTTAATTGATCTACTTCGTCGTTTAATTTACCAACATGTTTATTTGTTTTCTTTAACTTGTCTAAATCATGCGATGCCAAATCTTTTGCAACACTAGTATATAATTTATTTACACGTTTAATTACTTCAGAAATATGACTTGAACTTTCATCAATTACACCATTTATAGTGATTAATTCGGCTCTGTTTAATTTTCTATCCGCTACCTTATTTTTTTGTTTTTTTGCGTATTTAATGTAGTTTCTGCTAATTAATATTGCAACAGTTGTTAGTAATATTGCTACAGAAACAATACCACCAAGATTAATTAAATATAATGCAATACCAGCAGCAGTAAAAGCAATTAAAGCAGTAGCAAACCAACCACCAATTACGTTTAAGACACCTGCAACTCTATAAACGGCACTTTCTCTTCCCCAAGCTCTATCTGCAAGTGAAGTACCCATTGCGACCATAAATGTAACATATGTAGTAGATAAAGGTAGTTTTAATGATGTACCAATAGATATTAAAATACCTGCAACTACTAAATTTACCGATGCTCTTACCGTATCAAAAGCAGGCATTTCGTATTCTTTAGATTTTGGTAAGGCAATAATTGATCTATTAAACCTAGAGTTAATCCATTCTTGTGTTTTTTTAGGAGTAACTGTCATAAACACTTTATTTAAAGCCATTGCAGTTCTTACGGACATTCTAGATGCTGCTGTTGGTTGAAATTTTTCATGACCTTCACCTTGTCTAGATAAATCAATACCTGTTTTAATAACCTCTTTTGCTTTTTTAGAAAACCAAATTGTTAAAACCATTATTAAACCAGCAAATAATAATAAGTAAGTATTTGAAGGTACTTTTTTTGCTAAAATTTCCATAGAAAATTCTGTTGCAGGAATACCCGAACCATGCCAAGCTTCATACGAATTCCATGCTGCAATTGGTACACCAACAAAATTCACCAAATCATTACCCGAAAACGCTAATGCTAAGGAGAATGTTCCTATTCCGATAACTAAATGTAACACATTAAACCTAGTATATCTAGATATTACGAACGAAATAAGTGTCCAAGTGGCGAATCCAACTACAAAAATTTGCATTAAGTTATTTTCTAAATAGTCTTTAATATGATATGTTTTATAAAACGAAGTACCTTTAAAACCTTTAAAGAAAATAAAGTAAGAGATAACAGCTAAAGAAAAACCACCGAAAATGATGCTTGCCGCACTTTTTTTATTCGAAATATTAAAAGAAAATAATAATCTAGATATAAATTGAACGATTGCACCAATAGAAAATGCGACGACGACCGAAAGTAAAATCCCAAATATAATAAATGTTGCCGTACTATAATTAATATACGTCCAAATTGCTTCGGTAGTTTCGTTTGGGTTTGCAGATATTTTAATAAATGCCATTGCTACTGAGGCACCAAGCAATTCAAAAACAATAGAAACTGTAGTTGAAGTTGGCATTCCTAAAGTATTAAAAACATCTAATAATAATACATCAGTAATCATTACTGCCATAAAAATGTACATAATGTTTTGAAAATTGAACATTGCAGGGTTAAAAATACCTTTTCTAGCAACTTCCATCATTCCACTAGAAGTTATTGCGCCAACAAAGACACCTAAACTGGCAATAATTAATATGGTTTTAATATTAATTACTTTAGAACCTATTGCTGAGTTTAAAAAGTTTACAGCATCATTACTAACACCAACAATTAAATCTACAATAGCAAGTAGTGCTAAAGCAGCAATCATTAAAATATAAATATTATCCATTTTTTAATTTTTTAGTTTATACAAACTTAAATAGACTTAAGAATCCTAATGTTAACTTAATGTTATTAAATTCTAATTTTATTGTGATGTTGATAACTTTACAATAGTTTTGCAAAAACAAAAAACATGAATTTAAAATCTATTTTATTATTTATTAGTATTTTATATATTAATCTAATTATAGCACAAGAAAATCCGTTTTCATTTAAATGGGATAATGGTTTTAAATTAGAAAATAAAGATAAAAGTTTAAAGTTTAAATTTGGTGGTAGAATAATGTTAGACCATGCGTTTATGAGTCAAGATACTGATTTAGACACTCAATTTGGGGAATTGGAAACTACAAATGCAACAGAAATTAGAAGAGCAAGGTTGTTCTTTTCAGGTACAGCTTTTAATAATGTAACTTTTAAATTAGATATGGGTTTTGAAGGTGGAGAAGTTGCTTTTAAAGATGTTTTTTTAGGTTTAAAAAAAATTCCTATAATAGGTAATGTAAGAGTTGGTCATGTTAAAGAACCTTTTAGATTCGAAATGTTAACTAGTAGTAAATACATTACTTTTATGGAACGTTCTTTAATAAGTGATTATGTGCCAACTAGGAATAATGGTATTTTGCTATTTAATGAATTTGCTAAAAATAGAATTGGCGTTCAAACTAGTCTTTTTAGAAATGCTGATGATAAAACAGGAGATGATGAAAGAGCAAATAACGGTTATGTTTTTACTAGTAGAATTACAGGTTTACCAATAAATAACAAAGACAAAAAGCAAGTATTACATTTAGGTTTGGGTTTTAGTCATAGAGTAAAAGATAACAAAGAGTATCGTATTGCTTCTAAGCCAGAAGTTAACTTAAGTGGAGTTAAATATATAGATACAGGTCTAATAGAAAATGTTGATAATGTAAATTTAACTAATTTCGAGTTAATTTTTATTCAAGGACCATTTATTGCACAAACAGAGTATTTAACGGCTAAAGTTAATACAGTTAATATTGATTATAACTTTGCGAGTTATTATGCACAGATAAGTTATTTTTTAACTGGTGAACATAAGCAGATAAGAAATTCTTATAGTGGTTTTGGTAGATTAACACCAAATAATAATTTTGGATCAAAAGAGAATAAAGGTATTGGTGCTTGGGAAGTTGCCTTGCGTTATTCTAACGGAAATTATAACAATAAAGATATATTTGGTGGTGAACAAAACAATATTACTTTAGGTATAAACTGGTATTTAAACCCCATTACAAAAATTGCGTTTAATAATGTTTTTGTTGATGTTGTAGATGGTGGAAAAGCAAACATTTTTCAGATGCGTTTTCAAATAGACTTCTAATTTTAAGGTCTATTATAAAACTATTAATAGGGTTTAACTATAATTTTTATTAGTTCTACCTTTGTTTTAATGGTTAAATTCATATGACAATAATCATTTTCGACCCTACAAGCCTTAATATTTGTATGAATATTAAGGTTTGCAGGGTTCTAAATAGCACCTATTTTCATCATTACCATTATCCCGAAACTTAGGGAGTAATAACATCTTTTTATTTTATTTTAGATTTTAAGTGTAAATCCATTTGAGGAAAAGGAATAGTTATTTTATTTTCGTCAAATTTTCTACTAATAGTTTTTCTGATATCACTTTTTACTTTTTCAATATAAAAAACATTTTCACTAAAAAATAAGATTTTAAAATCTAAAGATGAATTTCCGAAACCAACTAGACGTGCTTCTAATAGATCACTTTGCTTAACTTCGGAATGTTCTAAAGCACTTTGTTCTAAGGTTTTTATAACTAAATCAACATCACTTCCGTAAGCGACTCCAACTTCAATACTAAAAAGTGTTTTTTGAGTTTGATGACTCCAATTAATAACCTTATTTGTTGTAATTAATGAATTAGGAATAATGACAATAATCTGTCTTACATTCATGCCTTTAGAAGTTCTGAGGCCTATTTCTTGAATAATTACTTTATCGCCATCAATCTCTAAAATATCGCCAACTTTTACAGAATGCTCAAAAAGTAGAATAATACCAGATAATATATCATTAAAAGTTTGTTGTAAACCAAGACCTATACCAACAAGTAAGGCTGCCGAACCTGCTAATAAGATAGTTACTTTTATCCCTATTGTTTCTAGTGTAAAGGCTATTGCTATTATCCAAACTACATATTTAATAAGTTGGAATAAAGCAAAAGAACTTCCTTTATCTAAATTGTGGAGTTTAGTATTACGGAATAATGCTTTTTTGATTAACCATAAAATTAATTTGGTAATTAATAGTATTGCAATTACGCTTACTAATTCAAAAATAGTTAATGAGTGTTCTTTAAAATGAAATAATTCAAACCTTAAAAAAGTATTTATAGTTTCCATTAATTTTAAATTTTAAGTATTATTTATTTCTGCTATAGTAATGTATAGGGTTTTTACAATTACCTTTATGAGCCATAAAACCAAAACCCATATTTCTATTTGGACTTTTTTTATAAAAAATGTATTCACAATCATCAATGACTAAAATTCCTAACTCGCTGATATCAATACGTTTGATTAAATGTTTTGGTAATTCGACTATTTTTTTTTCCACTTCCAATTTTTCTTTTTCTTTACAAGATGTGAAAGATAAAAATATAACCAGTAATATTAATGCGATGATGATTTGTTTGTTTTTCATTTTGTTATAGTTTTAAATTGT
>CAYQTF010000049.1:0-4010 GCA_964420345.1 uncultured Flavobacteriaceae bacterium | reverse complement strand
ATATTAATGCGATGATGATTTGTTTGTTTTTCATTTTGTTATAGTTTTAAATTGTATTTATGGAATTTCCCTATTAAAAGTGACATTTCTTAAATTTATTTAACAATTTTATCAATTCCTTTTATTTTTGTTTTATCGCTTTCTATTAGTTCTGGTGGAAATAGGATCATTATTCATTATTTTACTTTTTAATCTTAAAAATCAAATATTCTTCAATTCTCATTAAATTGGTTTTGTAAAGTTCGGAAAATATATTTACTTTTCAAGTAAAACTTATACGTTTTTTAATTTAATTCGTAAAATTTACAAAAATAACAAAAGGTAAATTTAAAAGTAAGGTGTAAACAAATTGCTTACACCTCAACTTTAATTATGAAATTTATTTAAAATTATAATAAATACATTATACATAGCAAACCAACACCGCCTAAAACAATAGCGTAAGGAAATGCCATTTTCACCATTTTACCGTAAGATAAGTTAATTAAAGGTGCTAATGAAGAGGTTAGTAAAAATAAAAATGCAGCTTGGCCGTTAGGCGTTGCAACACTTGGTAAATTAGTACCTGTATTTATAGCTATTGCTAATTTTTCATATTGGTCTCTATTAATACTTCCAGATTCAAAAGCAGCTTGAACTTCATTAATATATACTGTTGCCACAAAAACATTATCACTAATTGCGGATAAGATTCCGTTTGCAATATAAAATGCGGTAGGTTGCTGTGAAACTTTCATCGAAAGTGCATATTCAATAATTGGTTTAAATAAATGTTGATCGTGTATCATTGCTACAATTACAAAAAAGACAACTAATAAACCTGTAAAAGGCAATGCTTCTTCAAAAGCAGGTCCAATTTGGTGTTCATCTGTAATACCCATAAATGCAGTTTGAAAAATAATTAATGCCAAACCTATAAAACCAACAGGAGCAATATGTAATGCCAAACCAATAATTAAAAGTACCATCGCAACGGATTGTACTACAAGGTTTTGTTTCTCTTTTTTAGTTCTTTTATTATCTTGCTCTTCTGTAAAATTTTCAAGCACAACGCGAACATCGCTTGGCAATTTAGCACCAAAACCAAACCATTTTGTTTTTTCTAATAGAATAGTGGTTAATAAACCTGCAAAAAATACAGGAATAGTAATTATTTTCATTTGCATGAAAAATTCAATAAAATCCCAACCTAATTTTTCGCCTATTAATAAATTTTGCGGTTCACCAACTAATGTCATTACACCACCAAGTGCTGTACCAACAACGCCATGCATTATTAAACTACGTAAAAAACTTCTGAATTGCTCTAAAGAATTTCCATCTAATTGTTTTTGGTCTAAAGAATCGTCTTTGTCTACATCTAAATCATTAGATTGTATTCTATGATAAACACCGTAAAAACCAACACCAACACTTATTAGTACTGCTGTTACGGTTAGTGCATCTAGAAATGCAGAAAGTACAGCAGATAAAACTACAAAAAGAAGTGATAATTTTAATTTAGATTTTACCTTAGTAAATATTTTGCTAAATACAAACATTAGTAAAGGTTTCATAAAATAAATTGCAGCGACCATAAACATTAAAAGTAATATTACTTCTAAGTTTTGTACTACTTCGTTATACGCATGTTTTGCAGTGGTTAATTTTAATGCTAATGCTTGTATTGCAAGTAAACCACCAGATATTAATGGATAACATTTTAATGCCATTGCTAAAGTGAATATAAATTCTGCTATAAAAATCCATGCAGTAATTGTTGCACCTAAAGTAAAGTAGGCGATAATATTGAATAGTAAAAAACCTATTATGGTATATTTATACCATAATGGACTATTACCTAAAAAGTTTTTTAACATAATTATTTGTTTTTAATTTTTGTTTTTTTTCTAAAGTCAGTATTGTAAACTACAGCAAACTGTAGATAGTATTTTTCGAAATTGGTTACTTGTTGTCGTAACAAACCAGTTTGAACACTTGAATTTTTATTTACTTGATATCCTAAACCACCATAAAGTCTATTACGATCAAAAAATGATTTCTTATCGTTTATAAAAACTTCATCATATAAACCTAAAAAAAGAGTTCCTGTTTCAATTTTTGGTTTGTTTAATGGTATAAATAGCATTAACCTATATCTAAAACGGTTTTTGTAATCTTTATTTACAAAACGTTGCTCTAGTCTATATCTGTGCTCAAATTTCACTCTTCCAATTTTATTAGTTAAAATAAACTGTTGCCAAATACGATGTTCTTCTGTTTCTGGTGAAGTTTGTTCTGACTCAAAAGTATAAGATGGTATATAAGCATAACCAACAGTTACTGTCGCTTTTTTAGAAAAATGGTAATTTAAACCAATTCGTGGTAATAATTGCTCAGTATCTAAACTAGCAATGGTATGGTTTCTGTATTGAAATTCAGTATGAATACTAAATTTTTCACTTATTCTATTTGTACCAAAATACATTAACCAATTACCTGTTTCATCTTGTTGTGCAGCAAGAGAAGCAGGCAAAAGGCATAATAAAATAAGTAAAATAATAATAAAATTATTTCTCATTATTTCTTAATTTATTTTACATTGTTTTTAATCCATTCAATAGATTGATCAAAAGTGTCAAAAATTTGTTCTTCTGGTACTAAATCAGGTATAATATTAATAAGTTCCAACATATATTTTGGTTGTTCAATTAAATTAACAAAAAGTACTTTTTTATCATTTTTAACTAAATCTACCAAAACGTCTTCCATTGCATATAAACCAGATTGATCTATATATTGCATTTTCCCCATTCTAATTATAATAATATTTGCTGTTTCAGGAATTTGTTTTGCTAATTGTTGAAAATCGCTTGTTGAACCAAAAAATAAAGCACCTTTAATATGTTTTATAAAAACTGTTTCGGCTAAAGTAGAAGGGAAATTTTTCTCATCTGTCCAAGCTTTTTCTTTTAGAAGTGATTTTACATCGGAACGTTTAGCAGTTAAATCACCTATTTTTTTCATAAACACAAGTGAAGCAATGACTAAACCTATACCAACAGCGTAAACTAAGTTCCAAACAGATGATAATACTAATACTACAAGCATAATTATTACTTCTGGTCTTGGCATATATGGTATAGCTTTTAAACCTTTATAGTCCATTACACCAATACCAACAGTAATTAAAATACCTGCTAAAACAGCAGCAGGAATTTGTGATGCAATTGGTCCTAAAGCTAATAAAATTATCAGTAATAGAACACCTGCTATCATACCTGAAAGTTTTGTCTTTCCACCAGCATTTATATTTACAACAGTTCTAATAGTTGCTCCAGCACCAGGAATACCACCAAATATTGCACCAATAGTATTGCCAATTCCTTGACCAATTAATTCCTTATTTGGTTTGTGTTTGGTTTTAGTCATATTATCTGCTACAACCGATGTTAATAAAGAGTCAATTGCACCTAACAATGCTAAAGTTAATGCAGTAAATATATAAGGAGTAATACTGCCAAAACTAAATTCGGTAAAAATACTTAAATTAGGTATTGGTAAACCACTTGGTATTTCTTCAATAGGTCGGTAATTTAGATTAAAACCAATGGCTATACCAGACATTACTAATAATGCAACTAAGGCACTTGGTATTTTTGTGGTAATCCGTTTAAAACCATAGATAATAAATATAGTACCAAATACTAATAGTAGTTCTAACCAATTTATATTACTTAATGCTCTTGGTAACACTTTAAATGTTCCTAAAACACCAGAAGCATTTTTACCAGCTAACGCTTTTGATTCTTTTAAAATTTGATCAGGAGTAATCTCTGCTGAACGCTTAATAGTTTCTTTAAAATCTTCTAAAACTAAAAGACCTTCGCCTGCTTCTTCTTTTAAGATATTATCCAAAATAACTTCTTCGGCATGAGGTTTAAATTGATTTACGTATTCTGTATCCTCTTTAGGGTAATAACCAACTGCTGGTAAAATTTGTGTGACTAAAATAATAACACCAATTGCAG
>CAYQTF010000048.1:12492-17081 GCA_964420345.1 uncultured Flavobacteriaceae bacterium | reverse complement strand
AAAAATGATTTAATGAAATTTAGAAACTTTGGTAAAAAATCACTTACTGAGTTAGACGAATTGGTAAACGTTAAAGGTTTGTCTTTCGGAATGGATTTAAGTAAATATAAATTAGATAAAGAATAAATTGGTCGTTAGTCGTTGGTTTTTGGTCTTTTGAATTGACCTAGACTAAAGACTAAAGACTATAGACTAAAGACTATAGACCATGAGACACGGAAAGAAATTTAATCATTTAAGTAGAAAAACAGCCCATAGAAAGGCAATGTTATCTAATATGGCTTGTTCAATTATTGAGCATAAGCGTATCAATACAACTTTAGCAAAAGCAAAAGCGGTAAGAAAATATATCGAACCATTATTAACAAAATCTAAAACAGATACAACGCATAATAGACGTTTAGTTTTTAAACATCTAAAAAGAAAAGAAGTTGTAACGGAATTGTTTAGAGATGTTGCTGTTAAGATAGCAGATAGACCAGGTGGTTATATTAGAATAATCAAATTAGGTAATCGTCAAGGTGATAATGCATCTATGGCAATGGTTGAACTAGTTGATTATAACGAAGTTTACAATCCTAATTCTAAGAAGAAAAAGAAAACAAGAAGAAGAGGTGGAAATAAAGCAACAACTGCTCCAGTTCAAACTTCAAATTCTAACGAAGAAGAATAAAAATGTTAATAAACATTAAATAATTTAAAAGGATAAACTAATTAGTAGTTTATCCTTTTTTTTATTTTTGGGCTATAATTATCTTCTTTCAATATTTTTTGTCATTTCGACAGAACTTGAAAGAGTGACGAGAAAACTTTTATTACAAACATATCTTTATATTATAAAATGAATAACCAAAAACAAGCAATAATCTTATTAGAAGACGGAACTATTTTTAAAGGAATATCTATTGGTATTGATGGTACTGCAATTGGTGAAATATGTTTTAATACTGGCATGACAGGTTATCAAGAAATATTTACAGACCCATCTTATCATGGGCAATTAATGGTAACTACAAATGCGCATATTGGAAACTACGGAACTAATAAAAACGAAAGTGAATCCGATGAAATTCAAATATCTGGATTAATTTGTAGAAATTTTAGTTTTCATTATTCAAGAATAGATGCAGATTTAACCTTATTGGATTTTTTTAAAAAACAAAATTTAGTAGTAGTTACAGAAGTAGATACCAGAGCATTGGTTAGTTATATTAGAGATAAAGGTGCAATGAATGTTATTATTTCGACCGAAACAGATATAGATACTCTAAAAGTAAAATTAAATAAAGCACCTAATATGGCTGGTTTAGAATTAGCGTCTAAAGTATCTACTAAAAAACCTTATTTTGTTGGTAATGAAAATTCAAAATATAAAATCGCAGCATTAGATATCGGAATTAAGAAAAACATCTTACGTAATTTAGTTAAAAGAGATTGTTATGTAAAAGTATTTCCATACAATGCAACTTTTGAAGATATGAGTGCTTTTAAACCAAACGGCTATTTTTTATCGAATGGTCCAGGTGATCCAGAACCCTTAATAGAAGCACAAAACTTAGCAAAAGAAATTATTAAAAGAGACTTACCATTATTCGGTATTTGTTTAGGACATCAAATTATTGCTTTGGCAAACGGAATTAAAACCTACAAAATGCACAATGGTCATAGAGGAATTAATCATCCTATTAAAAACTTACTTACTGGTAAAGCAGAAGTAACTTCGCAAAACCATGGTTTTGTAGTCGATAAAAAAGCAGTAGAAGATAATCCTGATTTTGAAATCACACATATACATCTCAACGATGATACTTTAGCAGGAATGCGAATGAAAAATAAGAATTGTTTTTCTGTGCAATATCATCCAGAAGCGAGTCCAGGACCACACGACTCGACTTATTTGTTTGATGAGTTTATTGAAAGGTTGTAAAAATAAAATTAATTGTACCTTTGGTGTCATATTTAAATATGTATTATGACAACATTAACAATAAATATACCCGATACTATTAAGGTGAATCACTTTGAAGTATCTATGTATTTAGCTTCTAAATGGTATGAAGAAGGTAAATTAAGTTCTGGTCAAGCTGCAGAAATGGTTGGTCTATCTAAAAGAACTTTTATTGAATTAATAGGTAAATATGGAGTTTCGGTGTTTGGATATGATTATGATGAGTTAGAAAATGACATAAAAAATGCCTAAACTTATTATTGCAGACACTTCTTGTCTTATTGTACTTCAAAAAATTAATAGATTACATTTACTAAAAGATATTTTTGAAGAAATAATAATTACCAAAGAAATTGCTTACGAGTATAGAGAAGAACTACCTATTTGGATAATAACAAAAAAAGTTAAAGATAAATTAAGTAAGCATATTTTAGAAATTGATTTGGATAAAGGAGAAGCAAGTGCAATTGCTTTAGGACTTGAGAACAAAGATGTCTTAATTTTAATTGATGAAAGAAAAGGAAGAAAAAAAGCAACGGATTTAGGGTTGAAAATCATGGGTACTTTAGGTGTGATAATTAATGCAAAAGAAAGAGGGATTTTAAAATCTGTAATAGAAGAATTAGAAAAGTTAATTGAAGTTGATTTTAGAATGTCAAAAAACTTAATAGAAAACATTAAAAAAAATTATAAATAATTAAAAATCCCTATCCAACTATAAAGAACTAAATTAGAGTATGGAAAGGTAAAGTTGAAAAATGAGCAGAATAATAGAAATACACGCAAGACAAATATTTGATTCTAGAGGAAACCCAACCGTAGAAGTAGATGTAGTTACCGAAAACGGAATTTTAGGTAGAGCAGCAGTACCTTCAGGCGCATCAACAGGCGAACATGAAGCGGTAGAGTTACGCGATGGCGGTTCTGATTATATGGGAAAAGCAGTTTTTAAAGCAATAAAAAATGTAAATGATATAATTGCAGATGAATTAATAGGTATATCTGTTTTTGAACAAAACACTATTGATAATCTAATGATTACTTTAGACGGAACACCAAACAAAGCAAATTTTGGTGCAAATGCTATTCTAGGAATTTCTCTTGCAGTTGCAAAAGCAGCCGCAAATGAAATGGGAATGCCATTATATAGATATATTGGTGGCGTTTCGGCAAACACATTGCCAGTACCAATGATGAATATTGTAAATGGTGGTTCGCATAGTGATGCACCAATTGCCTTTCAAGAGTTTATGGTAATGCCAGTTGGTGCAAAAAACTTTACGGAAGCTTTAAAAATGGGTTCTGAAATATTTCATAATTTAAAAAGTATTCTGCATGACAGAGGTTTAAGTACTGCTGTTGGTGATGAAGGTGGTTTTGCACCAAATTTTAAAGGTACCGAAGACGCTTTAGATACAGTTTTAGAAGCAATAAATAAAACTGGTTATAAAGTTGGCAGTGAGATAATGTTGGCATTAGATTGTGCCGCATCTGAATTTTATGTAAATGGTAAATACGATTATACAAAGTTTGAAGGTAATTCGGGTTCTATAAAATCTTCCGAAGAGCAAGCAGATTACCTAGCAGAATTAGCATCAAAATACCCAATAATTTCCATTGAAGATGGAATGGACGAAAATGATTGGCAAGGTTGGAATTACCTAACGGAAAAAATAGGAGATAAAATCCAAATAGTAGGTGACGATTTATTTGTAACTAATGTAGATTTATTAGCAAGAGGAATTAAAGAAAAATCAGCAAATTCCATTTTAATAAAATTAAATCAAATAGGCACATTAACCGAAACAATTGCCGCAGTAAATATGGCAACTAAAGCAGGTTTTACAAGTGTAATTTCGCATCGTTCAGGAGAAACCGAAGATACAACAATTGCAGATTTAGCGGTTGCATTAAATACTGGTCAAATCAAAACAGGTTCTGCTTCAAGAACCGATCGTATTGCAAAATATAATCAGTTATTACGTATTGAAGAAGAATTAGGAGAAACTGCATATTATCCTAAAAAGGATGCTTTTAATGTGAAAATTTAATGGTTTATTTTTTTGTAGATATATGAGAAAATATCTTTCATAGGATTTTATCTTAGCGTTCTTTACATAATTTTTCTTTGCGAACTTTGCGTGAACGTTTTTGAAGTAAATTTATAAAAATCCAAAAAAATGAAATTCAGGAAAGCAAAAAAAGAAGATGTTTTTAAAATTGTAGCAATGATTGCTGATGATGAACTTGGTATGAAAAGAGAAAATTTTCAAAACCCATTGCCAGATACATATTTAAAAGCATTTGAAAATATTATTTCAGATAATAATCAAGAATTAATTGTTGTTGAAGATGGTAATTTAGAAATTATCGGAACTTTACAACTAACATTTATACAATACTTAACCTATAAAGGCGGCATTAGAGCACAAATTGAAGCGGTAAGAATAAGAAAAGACAAAAGAGGTTTCGGAATAGGAAAAGCAATGTTTGAATGGGCAATTAACAGAGCAAAAGAAAGAAAGGCACATTTGCTTCAGTTAACAACGGATAAAAAAAGACCAAGTGCCATTAAATTTTATGAAAATTTGGGTTTTAAGAAATCACACGAAGGTATGAAAATACATTTCAATTAGACAAC
>CAYQTF010000048.1:0-12392 GCA_964420345.1 uncultured Flavobacteriaceae bacterium | reverse complement strand
AAAAAATTATTTAACGAATAATATTCGTAATATTCACTAATTTCGCTATTCATAATAAATAGTAATGTCAGAAAAAAAAGTAACTGGTAAAATATTCGATTTAAAACTTTTTAAAAGGTTATTAAGTTATATAACTAATTATCGTTTTGCATTTTACATTTCGGTAATTGCCGTTTTACTATTAGCTGGTTTAGCAGTTATAAGACCATTTTTATTAAGACAAATTGTAGATCAATATATAACCAATAAAATAGCCGATAAACTATTACTCTTTAGTTTATATATGTTGGGAGTTTTAATTTTGGAAATTATTTTTCAGTTTCTATTTATTTATTTTGCGAATTTTTTAGGGCAAAATATTATTAAAGACATTCGAATTCAACTTTTTAAACATCTTTCAAAATTTAAAATGACTTATTTTAACAATACCGCAGTTGGTAAAGTTGTGACTAGAGTTGTATCGGATATTGAAACTATTGCTAGTGTTTTCGGTCAAGGTTTGTTTGTAATTATTAGTGATTTATTAAAAATGCTTGCTATAAGTTTTGCAATGCTTTTCATTAATTGGAAATTAGCACTAATTACATTTGTAGCTTTACCTGTATTAATTTATGCTACCAGAATATTTCAAAAGGCAATGAAGTCTGCTTTTCAAGAAGTAAGAAACGAAGTGTCTAACTTAAATAGTTTTGTACAAGAAAGGTTGACAGGTATGAAAATTGTGCAACTTTTCACTAGAGAAAAAACGGAATATAATCAGTTTAAAATAATTAATAAAAGACATAAAAAAGCATGGATAAGAACCGTTTGGTATAATTCGATATTTTTCCCAATTGCCGAAGTTGTTCCGTCTATTGTTTTAGGTTTTGTTGTTTGGTATGGCGCTAGTAGTATGTTGACTTCAGGCGATACTTCTGCTGGTGATATTATGAGTTTTATAATGATGAACCAAATGTTATTTAGACCATTAAGACAAATAGCGGATAAATTCAACACCTTACAAATGGGAATGATTGCAGCCGAAAGAGTTTTTAATATAATTGATGATGATCAACTTGAAATTCAATCTCGAAACTTCGGGACAAAATCTAATCCCGAAACTTCGGGACAAAATTCAGAATTATTGATAAAAGGTAATATTGAGTTTAACAATGTACATTTTAGTTATATCGAAAACGAAGAAGTTCTAAAAGGTATTTCATTTAACGTAAAAAAAGGACAAACTATTGCAGTTGTTGGGTCAACTGGTGCAGGAAAATCAACTATTATTAATTTATTGAATCGCTTCTACGCTATCGATTCTGGCAAAATAACTATTGATAATCAAGATATTTACGACTTCGATTTACACTATTTACGAAAACAAATTGCCGTAGTATTACAAGATGTTTTTTTATTTTCGGATACTATCTTAAATAATATTACCTTAAATAACGCTAATATCACTTTAGAGGAAGTTCAAAAGGCTGCAAAAAAAATAGGGATTCATGAGTTTATTATGAGTTTACCTAACAACTACAATTATAATGTGAAAGAAAGAGGCATCATGTTATCTTCGGGGCAAAGGCAACTGATTGCCTTTTTACGTGCTTATGTTAGTAAACCAACGATTTTGATTTTAGATGAAGCAACCTCATCAATCGATTCGCAATCGGAATTATTAATTCAGAATGCAACCGAATTAATCACAAAAGACAGAACGTCCATTATTATTGCGCATCGATTAGCAACTATTAAAAATGCAGATACTATTTTAGTTATGGATAAAGGCAAAATAGTAGAACAAGGCAATCATAAAGAACTTATTGCCTTAAAAGGTTATTATAGTAATTTATATGAAATGCAATTTGAAACTACAGTGTGATCTATTTCGCGCAAAGTCGCGAAGAAAATAATGTAAAGGTCGCAAAGTTTAGTATTATAATAAAACGGTTCTACTGCAAAATTAGTGGGAAATGGTGTTTAATAGAATACTGTCATTTTCGACAGCATCTGAAAGAGCGACGAGAAATCTCTTTTATTTAGATTTCTCGTTGATGATTTTTGCTTTTATTAGCAAAAATCATCTCTGTCGAAATAACATTTCTGTTTAATTCCACAATAATTGCAGTAGAACCAAAGTAATTAATTATCATAATTTTATTATTCGATTTTACAGAGGTTGTGGTTTACTTGTTTTTAGTTTTGAAGTAATAATTTAAATTCTTAAATCTCCAATCAACAATCTCCAATCGTTAATCTCTTTTAGCATTTAAGGTGTTTTAAACAAAAAAAACAAAACTACCCAAAGTATTATAATATAATCCATAAAACTTTGCGCTCTCTGCGAAAACTTTGCGCCTTTGCGAGAACCTTTTATTCCAAATCTTCTTTAATCAATTCAATCAACTTATCGGTGTCATTAAAAAGTATAAATTCGCCATTTTTAATATATACTATTTTGCCAGTTTCTTCAGATACAACTAAAACTAAAGCATCTGTTTGAATCGAAATACCTAATGCTGCTCTATGTCGCAAACCAAATCTTGTTGGTATTTTAGCATCATTTGCAATTGGTAAAATTACTCTTGTTGCGGTAATAATATTATCTTCAATTATTAATGCGCCATCGTGTAAAGTACTATTTTTATAAAAAATACTTTTTAAAATAGGAGCATTCACTTCTATATACATATCATCACCTGTTTGTTTAAATGCTTCTAAACTATTATTTCTGCCAATTACAATTAAAGCACCTGTTTTGGTTTTACCCATTTCTATACAAGCTTTAACAATTGTTTCTACACTTGTTTCTATGGCAACTTCCGATTTTAAAAAACTCATTTGTTTTATAAATCCTTTTCTACTTGCAAAATTAGAAGAACCAACCATCAATAAAAATTTACGAATTTCTTGTTGAAAAACTATCAGTAATAAAATTACGCCGCCACCAAGAAACTTGCCTAAAATTTCGCTAAGCATTTCCATTTGTAACATTTCAGTTAACTTCCAAATTAAAAATATAATGGCAATACCTAAAAAAATATTAATAGCAACAGTACCTTTTACTAACTTATATATATAGTATAAAAGAGTCGCTACTAGAATAATATCTAACGCATCTAAAAAACCGAAATCTAAAAAATCTAACATAACTATAAAAGTAATATTATTTTAGGTTCTGTATCAAATATAATAGTTATTATTTTTAAGCTCCAAAAATAAAATTCCAAACCTCAAATAAAAAACAAAAAAAAATTTTAAAAAAATCAAACATTAAATTTGTTTATTATTACTAATTTTTAATCTATTTTATAGCTTTTTTGTGTTTTGATATTTTAGATATTGGAATTTATTTGGGATTTGAAATTTTATTTTTGGAATTTCATTTTACCAAAAAAAAAGTATAATTCCATTAATCATTTTTTACCCACTAAAATTGTTAATTACTCTTATATTTAGCACCAACTTTTTCCAATATAAAAATAACTGCAAAACCTAAAATCGCCAATATTATTGAAAAAACTAATTGAGGATCACCTTGAAAATTAAAAGGAGAAATACTTTTTTCTAACAAAGGTTTTATTTCGCCATGCGAATTTGTAAACGTAGAAATCGTTTCTTTCCAAGGCCAAATTTTATTTAAAGAACCAATTACAAATCCTGTTAAAACAGCCAAAGTTAAATTATTATATTTATCGAATAACCATTTTAATATTTTTGCAAAAGATAGTAAACCGATAATAGCACCTAAACCTAATAAAAATATTTTTTTGAAATCATAATCATGAATTGCATCAATTGCAGGTTTATATGCGCCAAGTAATAATAAAATAAACGCTCCAGAAATACCAGGTAATATCATAGCACAAATGGCTAATGCACCAGCAAGAACTAAAAATAAAGAGGAATCATTTCCACTCATTGGTGGAATAATGGAGATATAATAGGCAATGCCTGCTCCAATTAATAATAATAAAACAGTTAAAGCATTCCATTTTGTAATTTGTTTGACAATATATAATACACTGGCTAAAACTAATCCGAAGAAAAATGACCACAACAAAACAGGATGATTTTCTAATAAAAATTTAAAAACATTTGCTAAGGAAAACACACTTATGCCAATACCTAAAAACAGACTTAATAAAAAACTACCATTAACAGATGCAAACATTGCTTTAAATCCATCTTGCTGTAAAATTTTTAAAGTTTTAAAACCTATAGAGTTAATACTATCTATTAATTCATTATAAATACCTGATATAAAAGCAATTGTTCCTCCAGAAACTCCAGGAACAACATCTGCTGCGCCCATTGCTAAGCCTTTTAAACTTATGATAAAATAATCTTTAAACGATCTAGTCATTTCTGTATTTTGTAATTAATTTTTTTACACTTTCCTTTTCAAAAACGTTAGGAAATACATCTTTCATTATTCCAAAATAATTAAAATCTTTTTTTAGTGCATTTTCTAAATGAAATAAACCTTCTTTTTCATTACGTAACAATAAATAATTACCACTTAATCTATATGTAATTTCGACAAGATCTTCAATAAGATCTTTTGCTCTAATTAGTATTTCAATAGCATCTTGATAATCTCCTATAAAATGATACACATCTGCCAATGCTAAAAATATTTCTGTTCTGTCTTCGCCTAATGTAATAGAATCTCGAAATGCAACTGCTGCTTCTTCAAAGAGATTTAATTTAATATTAACTTCCGCAAATAAATTTAAATAATCTTTATTTGTTGGGTCAACTTCCAATGCTTTTTGAATAAAATACAATGCTTTCTGAACATTATCTTCATTCAAATACACTTTAACTAAATGCAACCAACTCTCTTCCATCATAGGATCTTCTTGTGTTGCTTTATAATAAAAACGCATTGCCTGTTTTGAGTTTTCTAATTTTTCATAACAATTTGCAATTTGTAAATAGCAAAAAGCAGTTGGATCATCTAATTCTAAAGTCATTAAATAATTCGAAATTGCTTCTTCATATTTATTTTGAATTTCTAAAATTTTTGCTTTTTCAAAATAAGCACCAACAAAATATTCATCTACTAAAATAGCATAATCAAAAGCTCTTATTGCTTCATTATATTTTTCTAGATAATAATATTGCCTACCTAGTTGATGCCAAGCAACTTCCGAAAACGGATTTTCATCAATAAAATTATTTAAAAATGTAACTGCTTCATTATGTAACTCGTTCATATCTAAACAATATATAACATTATATAATGCAGTATAATCATCATTATCTAAATCTAAACATATTTTAAAATGATTTGCGGCAACATCAAATTGTTCGATAAACAAATATTCCATACCAATTAAAGAATGAATATCGATTAAATCATCGGTATATTTTAACGCAATTTTCAAAACTTCAATTGCTTTTGCATGTAAATTTTGTTTAGATAATATTGCTGCTTTCTGAATATAGACTTCATCAAAATTTGGATCAATTTTTTCTAATTGAAAGATTAACTTTTCAGCATCTTTTAATCTATTTTCAAAAATTAATAACTCTACTTTAATCAATTTTAACCTAATAGAACTAGGATGTTGACTCAAACTAAGTTCAATTGCCTTATTCGCTAATTTAATTTTACCTGTATCTAAATAAAAATAAACAATCTCTTCAAATTCTTCAGAATCAAAGAAAAATACTTTGTTAGATTTAAGCATATTCTCGAATTTAGATAAGGCTAACTTTCTATTTTCATTGGAAAAATTTCGCATAAACATTTCTAATTATTGTTAAGTGAAAGGTACATAAACCAAATAGTGTAAAAATTTTAAAAATTAAAATCTTCTTAACAAAATAGTTAACAATACTACAAATTTTTAATAAGTGCTAAAGTACGCTAAAGTATTTAAAGTTACTTGCATTATAGAACCTTAAGCGTTTTACAAGCATATAGATTTAATTAATACTCATTTTAAAAATTAAATGGAAACTGAAAATTCAAAATTTATTATGTAAATTGCGACCGAATTACAAAACGTAAAATGTCTCGTAAAATATTACTTAACGAAAAAGAGATAAACATAATTTTACATCGATTAGCATGTCAGTTAATCGAAAATCACGACAATTTTTCAGAAACAGTATTAATAGGTTTACAACCTAGAGGTGTATTTTTTGCCGAACGATTAATTGCATTATTAAAAAATGAATATGCTATTAAAAATATTAAATACGGGCAATTAGACATCACTTTTTATAGAGATGATTTTAGACGAAGAGATAAACCCTTACAAGCAAGCGAATCTAATATTGACTTTATTGTAGAAGATAAAAAAGTTGTTTTTATAGATGATGTGTTATTTTCGGGTAGAAGTATTCGTGCAGCATTAACTGCAATTCAAGCATATGGCAGACCAAATACTATTGAATTAATGGTTTTAATCGACAGAAGATTTAGTAGAAATTTACCAATTCAACCTAATTATAAAGGCAGACAAGTAGATGTTATTAATGCCGAAAAAGTGAAAGTTTCTTGGAAAGAAACAGATAAAAAAGATGCTGTTTATCTAATAACAGAAACTACCAAAGAACAAAGAACAAAATCTAATGAATAAACTAAGTGTAGAACATTTGTTAGGAATTAAATATCTTAAAAAACAAGATATTGATCTTATATTTAAAACTGCCGATCATTTTAAGGAAGTAATTAATAGGCCAATTAAAAAAGTACCTTCGCTTAGAGATATTACTATTGCCAATTTATTTTTTGAAAACAGCACACGTACAAAACTCTCTTTTGAACTAGCCGAAAAAAGACTTTCTGCCGATGTTATTAATTTTTCTTCTAGCCAATCTTCGGTTACCAAAGGCGAAACTTTAATAGATACTGTAAATAATATTTTAGCCATGAAAGTGGATATTATTGTAATGCGTCACCCAAATGTTGGTGCAGGAGTTTTCTTATCTAAACATGTAAATGCGAAAATTATTAATGCGGGTGATGGCACACACGAACATCCAACTCAAGCATTACTCGATACTTATTCTATTAGAGAAAAATTAGGCACACTAAAAGGAAAGAAAATAGTAATTGTTGGTGATATTCTACATTCAAGAGTTGCTTTATCAAACATCTATGCTTTACAATTACAAGGTGCAGAGGTAATGGTTTGTGGTCCAACAACGCTTATGCCAAAATATATTTCTAGTTTAGGTGTAAAAGTAGAAACCAACATAAAAAAAGCATTACAATGGTGTGATGTTGCAAATGTTTTACGTGTACAACACGAGCGAATGGTTGTAAAGTATTTTCCGAGTATTAGAGAATACACGCAACTTTTTGGCATTAATATTGATTTACTAAAATCGCTAGACAAAGAGATTGTCATTATGCATCCTGGACCAATAAATCGTGGTGTGGAAATTACAAGTGAAGTTGCAGATTCCGATCAAGCAATTATCTTAAACCAAGTAGAAAATGGTGTTGCAATTAGAATGGCGGTTATTTATTTGTTGGCGCAGCAAGTCTAGAATTAGTGATCAGTGTTCAGTGTTCAAAAAAATAAAAAAAATGAATTACAAATTACTTAAACCAACCAACTTAAACGAAATTATTCCGTTTACAGAAAATAATTCAGACCAAAATATTATTATAGATTTATCTGAATTAGAAATAACTTTAAAAGAAATTTTGCCTTTCCAAAAAATTGCAGATACAAATAGGGGAAATGGCACATCATTTGTTATTATTAATACAACCGTAGATATTGATGCGTTACCAGAAGAAATTAATGTCGTCCCGACTTTACAAGAAGCAATTGATATTATAGATATGGATGAAATGATGCGAGAACTTGAATAGTAAAAAGTTTAATAATAACTTAATTGCTAAGAACTCAAAAAAATAATATTATTGAAATATTTTTGCGAACTTTGCGTAAAACCTTGCGACCCTTGCGGTTAAAAAATATGGCTATTAAACTAACAATTTTAGGTTGTCATTCTGCAACTCCACGAGTAGATTCACATACAACTTCTCAATTTTTAGAGATTAATAGACAGCATTTTTTAATTGATTGCGGCGAAGGAACGCAAGTACAATTACGTAAATACAAAGTCAAATTTTCTAAAATATCTAGAATATTTATTTCGCATTTACATGGCGATCATTTTTATGGCTTAATTGGTTTAATTTCTACATTTGGTTTAATTGGCAGAGAAAAAGACTTACATATTTATGGTCCAAAAGGAATTAAAGAAATTATTGTACTTCAATTAAAATTATCAAAATCTTGGACTAACTACAACTTAATTTTTCACGAATTAGTAGTTAAAGAAAGTGAACTTATTTTTGAAGATAACAATGTTGAAGTGCATACAATACCATTAAATCATAGAGTTTACACTAACGGTTTTCTTTTTAAAGAAAAAATAGGCGAACGTAAGTTAAACATTAAAGAAATTTCAAAACATTCAGAAATTGAAATATGCGATTATCAAAATCTAAAAAACGGTAGAGATTTTACTAAAGAAAACGGCGAAATAATTGCGAATATAGATTTAACAACCGATCCGTTACCTGTTGTAAGTTATGCTTTTTGTAGTGATACTATGTATAAACCAGACATTGTCAACATCATAAAAAATGTAGATTTATTATATCACGAAGCTACTTTTTTAGAAGACAAAGAATTTTTGTGCGAAAAAACAAAACACAGCACCGCAAAACAAGCGGCAAAAATTGCTTTAAAAGCAAATGTTAAAAAGTTATTACTTGGGCATTATTCTAGTCGCTATAGTAATCTAGAATTATTTAAAAAAGAAGCACAAGCCATTTTTGAAAATGTAGAATTATCTGAAGCTGGGAAAGTTTTTGAGGTTGTTTGATTTGGTGGGTTTTTAAATTACAAAACATAATTATACGGTATTGAAGTGCTTTATCAACGTTTGGTATAAGTGCAGTAATGGTTAAATAAGCGCTTACTTTGATGTTATAAAATTAGTAAATTTTTTTAATTTTTTCTTTATTTCAATAGACACGCAAAATTGAAAATTTTGCGGACTTTGTTCAAGGCACTTCACTTTGGGTTATGCGCCAAAACCCGTGTTAACTATAGCCATTATTGGCAGTTGTTATTAATCTTCTTCAAAAGTCACATTTCTCATAAATTATTTGTGTCAAAAAAAAAGCAAATGTAATGTCATTATTTTATAATCTTTTAATTAGCACATTAATTGAGAGTAGTCTCTGAATAGAAATAAATGTTATTGAATAAAATAGAGTATTTCATTATCAGTATCATATTCATAAGTTGTTCCGTTGTCATAAAAATCTAAAATAGTTCCCAGTTTAACTGCCACTATATCAACGGTGTAATACGATGTTGCCCCAGGTTTATAATTGTCTGCAATAACAAGAGGAATTACTTCACAATTTTCTTCAGCTATATCATCCTCAGGTTGTCTATTAATCCACCGAATATGGAGAATATTGCCCTTATCATTTTTTAATTCAATAGTATTTTTGTAGATATATTGTCCAATTTTTTCACCTTCTTCCTTTATTTTATTTTTTGAAAAATTATTATTTATACCACTTATGGTTACAAACCCATCGTATCTCTTTTTTTCTCTATTAAAAAGAGTGTGGTTTTTAGATATTAGATTAACAATTTTACGAAGATTACCAGGCTTAACGTAGATATCACCACCCATTTCAATAACAGTTTCTTTTCCAAGCGTAGGGTCTTCGGAATTGGAGCGTTTAAATGCAGATGTTGAACTAGTAGTAAGCAAGTATATTTTACTTTGCTCCTTAACTCCTAAATGAACTCTAATATCTTCGCCACCATTAAAAATACCTAGTGAAACATAGGCTGCAACTAACACCCCAAAAATCCCAGCTATTATACCTATATATCCTCCAATTTTATTTGATATCATTTTTAATAGTTTTAATTTTTACTAAAATAGTCTAAAGACTTTATTCCTTTTTATAGCGTTACTTGAAATCTTTGTTTTATAGTTACCAACGAATGTATATGAGAAGTGTCTGATAGAAACGACATTGCTTATATACAAAGTTGTAAAGTACGACAAAACATTAAACAAAATCAAGTCTCTTAATAACTTTTAAAAAATACAATAAATCAAAACGCTTTCATCCGCAACAAAACCAAAGTACAAGCAACTTCAAAATCAATATTATATTTAGTTAGCAACTTATAAAAATCTTCATTTTCAGTACCAGGATTAAAAATAACACGTTTAGGTTTTAATGAAATTATATAATCGTAATAATTTTCTTGACGTTTTGTATTTAAATATAAAGTTACGGTATGAATATCTTTAAGTTTTTTACTTGTTAAAGCGATAGCATCATCAAATTTATAAATTTTAATTCCTGCGACTTTGCCTTCACGCAAACCAATTGCTAAAACATCTATCTTACTTTCAGTTAGCATTTGTATTGCTTTATTAGAATATCGCTCTGGCTTTAAAGAAGCACCAATTACCAAAGTTTTTTTATTTATCATAATTGTTAAAGTTATATTTATTTCTAATAATTTGCTACAAAGGTAATCACTTAATATTTTTTTATTCAAAATCCAGCAAGTTTTATCATCAAAACAAATTACTACTGTATTTAGTCGCTAAAATAACTTTAACAAATGCTTTTAGCAATAAATTTTAACTACTAAAAATTACTTCTCCTTAATATTTTTTTTATATTGCAGACTTAACTAAACAAAAATCACCTCAAATTATGAAGAAAAAACTCCTTTTAGTATTGGTATTATTTTTACCATTTATAACATTTGCTCAAGAAACAGCAGAAAAAGGTCTAGATCAAAGAATTGACGAAATCTTTGGTAGTGCAACCGGTTGGTTTGTACAAATTATATTTTATCAAATACCTTTTAGCGAAAATATAAAAATATATTGGGTTTTATTTCCTTTAATAATTGGTGCGACATACTTTACTATATATTTTAAACTAATTAATTTTAGAAGTTTTTTCACTTCTATTAAAATTGTAAAAGGAGATTATGACGATATTGATCATGTAACCTCTTTAGAAGCTGCTGGAGATGCAACTCCTGGTAGCGACGCTATAGAAACTGCAAGAATAGAAGGTCACGAAGGTGAAGTTTCGCATTTTCAAGCCTTAACTGCTGCGTTATCTGCAACGGTTGGTTTAGGTAATATTGCAGGTGTTGCTATTGCTTTATCTATTGGTGGCGCTGGAGCAACATTTTGGATGATTATTGCTGGATTTTTAGGAATGGCATCTAAATTTGTAGAATGTACTTTAGGAGTAAAATATAGAGATATTGACGAAAACGGAAAAGTTTTTGGTGGACCAATGTATTATCTTAAAAAAGGTTTAAAAGAAAAAAATCTTGGTGGTTTAGGTAAAGTTCTTGCTGGTGTTTTTGCAGTAATGGTAATTGGCGGTTCTTTTGGTGGTGGAAATATGTTTCAAGTAAATCAAGCTTTTCAGTTAGTAGAACATATTACTGGTGGAGAAACCTCATTTTTTCATAACAGAGGTTGGTTATTTGGTTTAATTATAGCAATTTTAGTTGGTATTGTAATTATTGGTGGTATTAAAAAAATCGCCAAAGTAACCGATAAAATTGTACCATTTATGGTTGTAATCTATGTTGCTGCATCTGTTTTTATTTTAGTAATGAAATATGATCAAATTGGCAATGCATTTGCTCAAATTTTTGATGGAGCATTTAACGCAAAAGGAATTGCTGGTGGAGTTGTTGGTGTTTTAGTGCAAGGTTTTAAACGTGCTGCTTTCTCTAACGAAGCAGGAATTGGTTCTGCATCTATCGCACATTCTGCCGTAAAAACAAAATATGCTGCTTCGGAAGGTTTGGTTGCTTTATTAGAACCTTTTATTGATACAGTTATCGTTTGTACTATGACCGCATTAGTTTTAATCATTACAGGTTTTGTAGATACTGGTAATTCTGGCATGAATAACGCTCAAGCAATTTTATTAACATCTAATGCGTTTGGGTCTGCTATTTCATGGTTTCCTTATGTATTAACTGTTGCAGTTGTTTTATTCGCATTTAGTTCTATGATTTCTTGGTCTTATTACGGCTATCAAGGTTGGTCTTATTTATTCGGAAGAACAAAAAAAATGGAATATGCTTATAAAACTTTATTTTGCTTATTTGTAATTATTGGAGCAGCATCTACATTAAATTCTGTTTTAGATTTTTCAGATGCGATGATTTTTGCAATGATGGTTCCAAATATGATTGGTCTAGTCATATTAGCACCAAATGTAAAAGAGGAATTGAATAGATTTATGAGTGCAATTAAAACCAAAAAAGCATAAATAATTTAAAATATGAAAAATATTAAATCCCATTTCTGGTATAACAAACGCCAAAGAAATGGGATTT
>CAYQTF010000047.1:2324-17128 GCA_964420345.1 uncultured Flavobacteriaceae bacterium | reverse complement strand
ACGGTGGTGTGAGAGGCGCACTCTGGCTTTAATGGTCAGAGCCGTCTACTCGATTGTAAGTACGACAAAATATTTGATGAATTCAAGTAAAATGAATAATTTTTTATTATTAGTCCCCAACTTTCATATGTGACCCGAAATAAAAAAACATGTTAAAGCATTAGTCTTAGATGTAAAAAACTTCATCTTAGCAGTTAAAAATAAAGATTTTATAAGAATTGATAGATATGGTAAATCACTTCTTTGGAATGTGCATTTAGACATGAAATTATTAGATGAAATTTCTGAAATAGTCGAACTTAATATTAAGAATCATCCAATATTAAAAGAACTAAAACTTTTGATTTTTAATAAAAAATTAGATTGGTATGAATATGTGCCATTTTAATCCTAATAAAAAAAGTCACTTCTTTTTTCTGATTTTCAAAATAAATATTAAAAGACTTAAAAGTAAAAAGCCAAAAACAATTATATATTTAGAATAATTGTTAGTTGCAACCAATTCCACATTACCAACAAAAACAAAACCAGACCAATAATAAGGCGATTTTTTTAAACTACTTATATCTTTATTGTTGAGGTAATCTAATTTTGCTTTATGAATTGCATTTGTTTTTGAGTTGTTTTTTAAGTGTTTGTAAAAACTACGCATTAATTCACTTGTTGCTTTGTCGTTGACTTTCCATAAAGAAACTACTAAATTTTTAACACCAGCATAAGTAAAACCTCTTGCTAAACTCATAATTCCTTCGCCTTTTTGTATTTTCCCAACACCAGTTTCACAAGCACTTAAAACTAATAAATCGGTTTGCATGTTTAGTCCGTAAATTTCGGGTAAGTATAAGGTTTCATCATAAAATTCTATAATTGCAGGATTTAAAAAACCGCCAGCACTTGCATGCGTTGCCAAATGTATCTGATTATAATTTTTATAATGCTCTAAAAAATGTTTTTTAGTTGCTTTTTGTTCCATAAAACAAGTTGCTTTTGTGTATTTTTTAAAGCTATTTTGTTCTTCTAAGGTATTTGGTAAATACTGTAAATTACGTTCTTTATTTTTAAATAATGGAAAGTAACCTAAATAGTTAAATTCCGTTTTTTGTAATTGCTCTTGCTTTAATAGATACAAAATATTTGCAGAGAAAGTCATATTAATAGCAACATCTTTAACGAGATACGGGAAATTCGCAAAATTACTACTTGCTGTTTCCTTAGTAAGTAAAGCGTCAAAAGAAATAAAATTTAATTTTTTATCTGGTATAATTGTCAGATATTTATAAGATTGTTCTAATTCTGGTTGCAGAAATTTTTGATATAAAAAATAGGCGGTTTCTTGATAAGCATTCACATTATTTTTTATACTAGAACCATTTCCGTAAAAGAAAAGATTAATGTAATTAGATATTTCTTTGTTTAGTGTTTCGGTTTTAGGTAAAACACGTAGCTTTAAATTTTCTGTTTTGTTTAAACTAAAAATAAACCAGTTGCTTTTTGTTTCAAAAAAACTTATTACTATTTGATTTTCTTTCAATAAATTTTGCTGTATTTTTTGAACGGTAATTTGCTGTTCGTCTAAATTTAAAAACGGATAGTTGTTTTTTATTTTTTCATTTAACACCTGTAATTTACTGGTTAAATTAGTTTTGATTGCCAACTGATTTTTAATCAGGTTAATATTTGCATTTCCCTCTTTTAATTCTTCGAGTTTAATTTTGTTATTTACAAATGCTTTTTGCTTTTCTAGTTTTTCCCTTTGAATAAATATAGAGTCTTTGGTGTGTTTAGATTTTTTATAAATTAACGCATCATTTAAAACAATTGCTTTGCTTTTTTCAATGTTTAAAAATATTTTCTCAAGATATTTTTTGTCATTTGTAGTTTTATATAGGTCGTAATATAGTTGAACAATTTCTTCGGTTCTTTTTCTGTTTTTTGATTGCTGTATTATTTTTGATTGTTGTGATGTATATGTTTTTCGTAATAAATTAGCCACTGTATTTGCTAAAACTAAATTGCTAATTGCCAATTTGTTTTTGTTTTGCAGTCTATATATCTGTGCTTTTCCTTCAAAAGCATCTATTAAAGTGTTTTCTGCGAATAAATAAGAACTCGAAGGATTGTCATTAAAATTTACAGATTTAAATTCTGGTAAAAGAATCCTTAACGCAATTTGATAGTTTTTTAACGCGTCATCGTAAAGATTGATTTTAGTATGATTTTTCGCTAATAATATTCTGATTTTTGCAACTTCTCGACTTGTAACACCATGTATTTTTGTTGCTAAATTAATTGCACTAATAAAAACAGTGTTGGCATTTTGATATTGCTTTTTTGTATAAAAAACAAGGCCATTAAGTTTATAATTTGTAATTTGTGTTTCTGAATTAGAGTTTAGTTTCTTTGATTTTTTAATGTTATAAGAAACCAAATCTAATTTATCTAAATCGTAATAATTCAGTGCAATTTTACTATAAACAGTTGCTTTTTGCTGTTTGCTTAATTTATAATTATCGATTAAATAGTGTAATATATTATTAGCCTTATTGGGTTTGCTAATTAATTGATATAGGTTAGACAAATTAAGATACGTAGCAATTAATTGTTTTTTGTTATTATTTGTTTCTAGTAGATTAATACTACTTTTTAAAATGGTTTCTGCTCTAATAAAGTCACCTAATCTAATATAATTATTTGCTAATCTTTTTATACAGTTTTCTATAATATTATAATTTTTTATCAAATTGCTTTGGTAAAAAACTAATAATTTTTCGTCTATAATAACCGATTCTGAAATAGCACCAAAAATTTTAAAATGGTAAGCAATATTTGCAAACACATGTAATTTTGCTATTTTCTCATTATTAGTATTCGGATTTCTCCATTTGTTTTTATCTGCATTTTCTAATATAAAAATCCTTTTAAGTTTAGGATTTAATAAAAAATAATCAAAATGCGCATAAAAATATTCTTCTAAATTATTTTGATTTTTCAGATAATTTAATTTTCTATGAAAGAATAAATCACTTCCGTTAAGGTCATTTTTTTTAAATCTAGTTTCAATATTTTTATTGTAATAATTTAGTGAATCTTGGGCAAAACAAGAAATTGAAATTGTAAATAATATTAAAAATAAATATTGCTTCATTTAAATATTTAAAAGAGAAAAATTATTTTTTTGCGAACTTAGCGTAAAATCTTTGCGTCCTTTGCGGTTAAGTAAAAACTAAAACTTCCAAATTGCATAAGTTTGCAACTGTTTTGTAGGTTCGTTAAAATTCTGAATATACCGAATACCAACGCTTGGGCCAATTCTAGCAACACCAATGGTAATATCGGCAAAGATGCCGTAATTATTTAATTCGATGCCTTTATTATAGGTTACTTCACAAGTATTTATTTCTAAATCTGTAAGTTCGTCACCTTGCATGCCGTTGATATTTGAAAACACATGTGTGTCAGTTTCAAATCTTGATTTTTGCCAAGCATTCACCGAAACTTGTGCGCCAAAACCAAGACCAATAATCGAATTCACATTATATCTTAGCGAAATAGGAACAATATCTAAGTAGTTTTTTTGAATTTGAGATTTTAGTTCCGTTTTAACTAATGTAGGTAAAGCTATATCTACTTCTTCTTCGGAAAAACTTTTACTTTCTATATATTGAACACTTGCCATAACTTCGGCTTGCAAATAAAATTTATACGATTTATATGGCGAAATAGTTACACCTGCAAAATAGCCATTTGCAGTAGTATCAAAATCGGTATTTCTTACTGCTTCATTAAAATCTAAATCTTCATTTGATGTGAAAAAGTAATTATAACCTACTTTTGCTCCTATAGATATACCTGGTTTAAATCTAGAAGTAGAGGTGTTTGTAATTATTGGTTCATTTTTATCAAAAATAATTGCTGTTCTTGATTTTGATTTTATTTTATGAAAATTTTTACCAAATTTCATAGAATATTTTACAAAACCTTTGGTAGAATCTTTTTCATGAACACCTTTTTGATTAGAACCTGGCAAGTAAATATTTTTAAACTGAAAAGAGATTTTGTCCGCATAAAATACGGTATCTAAACAACTAAAACGCACCTCTTTGTTATCAGGACAAATGGGTACTTTTGGGTACATATCTATTACTTTTAAAGTGCTTTTGTCTAGCATTTTTGGAATGTCGGTATTTAACTTAATTAAACTTGCTGGACCTTCACCATTATTTTGGAATCTGATTTTATATTTTAAACGTTTAAATCTTACCAATCTATAATTCATAAAATTGTTATAAACTGCCATTTTATTCGGGTCATGAGATATGACAATTTCCATTTCTTTTTCGGTTATTTTATGAGTAGAATTCCCTCTTTCTGGCACGTAAATACTACGTATGGTTAAAATAGCACTTGTGTCTTTCAGCATTTCGGGTGTTGTTTTTAAGGTAAAGAATATATTGCGTTCTTCGTTTGGTTCAACCTCATTTACATTAAATATTTTGTGATTGTAATAATCTTTTTTTGCTTCTTCTAAAGAGTTTTGTAAATCTTGACGAATGGTATCATTAACAATTAAATTTTTATTCATAAAGGTTTCTATTCCCGTTGAACGGATGAATTTATCTTTAGAAATATATTTTAAATTTGACACAACTCCATTAAAATCAACCTCTTCTTCGTCATGATAAGTACGAGTATCTATTAGCTCAAAATTTTTATCTTTAAATTTAGTATCGTTATAAAACAAATACAATTTACCGTTAGTTGTAATTTTTTTGTCATTAGAATAACTTAAAATTAACTGCATTTTTTCTTCAGGACTTGGTTCTCTATTATTTTGAATTCGCAAACCGTTAAAAGAGGTAATTAAAGCATGATCTTCATTTAAAAATGCCTCATCATTATTTGTTTGGTCATTTGTGTTAATTTTTTTTGGTCTAGTTAACGGCGGTTTTCCATCATCGTAATTATTTGTTGCGGCTAATCTAACTTGATATTCGCCTTTTTCTTTGTATTGATGTTTCGGATTATCTTTAAAACTGTAGTTGCCATCGCCAAACTCCCAATATAAATTCCAATGTGCTTTTGGTGCGCCAGCAATTTGTCTTAATTCGGATAATTTTGATTCAAAAAAAACCGATTTACCTTTTATACTTTCTTTTATAGTAGCCTGATGTCTTGTGGTGTCTTTTTTTACTTCTTGTGCGTTTATAAAAAAGGAGAAAAGATAAAAAGATAAAAAATAAATTTTAGTTTTCATGATTGAATGGTTTGGTTGCTATAAATATAAAAATATTTCACAAAGTAACAAAGCCAAATGTTGATTGTTTTAAGAAAAGTATTCCGATTAAATCGAAATACTTTTCAATAAAAAACTAACAAGCAATTTCCCCATATATTACTTTATTCAAACTTATATACAATACAGTTTGAAATTGTTACCTATAAAAAAAATATTTTTGTAAATTAGCATTTTATTTATGGACAAAAAACCACACGCAGATCAAAAATTTATAATTGCATTAGTAAATAATGATAATAGAATTTTAGGCGAATTATATCAAAAATATTCAGGTAAAATAATTGGTTATATTACTAAAAATAGCGGTTCTTATGATGATGCTCAAGATATTATACAAGAAACATTAATTACTATTTTTCATCAAGCAAAAGAAAAGAATTTTGTACTTACTTGTCCGTTTGATGCTTATTTTTATTTACTGTGTAAACGAAAATGGTTAAATAAAATAAATAAAAAGGCCATTAAACAGGTAACAATTCTAGAAGAAATCACATCTGTAAGTGATGAACAAGTACGCTTAGCAAACGAAACTGAAATCTTTGAAAAACGCTCTTCATTATTTGAAGAAAAACTCATAGAATTAGGCGGAAAATGCAAAGAACTTTTAGATCTTGCTTTTAAATTAAAAAAGATGCAAAAAGTTGCCGAAGTTTTAGGTGTAACTTATGGTTATGCTAGAAAGAAAAAATCGGAATGCATTGGTAAATTAAGCAAACTAATAAAAAATTCATCGAAATATAACAACTTAACAACTATTTAAATTGAAGATGGAAAATTTTAACTACTTAGAAATTGATAAATACTTAAACGGTGAATTAACCGAAAAAGAATTAATGACTTTTAGAGAAAAACTTAAAACAGATACCGATTTTGCTAACGAAGTAAAATTATATCAAGAAATTGAGAGTAAATTGACTTCAAAAATGAGCAATCAAAAAGAAGAAAATGATTTGCGAAATACTTTGGAAGATTTAAGTTTGGTTTTTTCTGAAAAAGAAGGAAAAACAAAAAGCGAAAAACAAAAAGTAAAAAAACAGGAGTCAAAAGTATTTTCTTTAAAACGCTATAGCAAATATATGGTCGCAGCTAGCATTATTTTAATTGCTACAATTTTATGGAAAAACAGTATTAATCCTATTTATAGTGATTTTGCAAATCATGAAAGTATAGATTTGGTTGTTAGAGGAAATAGCGACAAAAACTTAATTAATGCACAAGATGCTTTTAACTCAAAGGACTTTGTAACTGCCGAAAAAGAATTACGTACTTTATTATATTTAGACAGAACAAAAGTAGAATTACAATTGTATTTAGGTATTTGTTTGTTAGAACAAAATAAATATGAAAAAGCCGAAAGTATTTTTAATAAAATTGCAACTGGCAAATCTATTTATAAGAATAAAGCGATTTGGTATATGGCTTTAAGTAAATTAAAGCAAAAAGATTATAAATCTTGTAAAGTTTATCTTAAACAAATACCTAAAGATGCGGAAGATTATCAAAATGCTAAAAAATTATTCGTGAGACTCTAAAAAATTATTTTCAATTTTTTAGTTAGCCATGCCTTTGGCTTGGCGAGCCGAACTAATCCCGCTTTTTCAGCGGGATATTGGTTTAATACCTCGATCCTTGGGTCTCCGACACTTCGGGACTATTATTGGGTTCAGGGTTTGCCCTGAGGTTTAATACCTTTTATTAGACACTATCCTATAAAAGTGTGTAAATTTTTTGCCTAATCCCCATAAAAAAATATGTGATCCCTAATAACCAAAACAACCTTTTTAAACTAAACCCATAGAAAAACTCCTAGTCATTACAACTAGGAGTTTTTCAACTAACCAAACCTTATTTTTATACTTTTAACTTCTTCGTCTTGAAGTTGTTTGCCTTTTTTGCGAACTTCTATTTTGAGAAATTCTTTTATTAGATGTTCCTTTCGATTTTCTAACTGTTGAAGGTTTTCTTGAAGAAACACTTCTTTTATTTGAAACACTTTTTCTGTTAGAAGAAACACTTCTATTACTAGATCTTGTACTAGGTTTTGAAACTCTAGTTGTAGAAACATTTCTATTCAACCTTGTATTAGGTTTTGAAACTCTAGTTGTAGAAACATTTCTATTCAACCTTGTACTAGGTTTAGAAACTCTAGTTGTAGAAACACTTCTATTCAACCTTGTATTAGGTTTTGAAACATCTGCTCTTCTGTTAGAACTTACTACTTGTCTGCTAATATTAGATCTCGAATTTGTAATTTCTCTATCACTTCCTTGTCGATTAGAACTAACTGTTCCTCTTGTATTTCTTATTGCGCTTCTACTATTTCTTACGTCTCCAGATCTACTAGTAGCAACACTTCTTCTTGCAGGCCTATCAGAAACTTCAACTCTACGTGAAATACTTCTTCTTGAGTATGTGTTATTTGCAATCTGATTACTTCTTATTCTTGCACTTCTTCTAAAATCATGACTATTAAATCTATGTCTTAATGGAGTGTAAAATCTACGGTAAGGATTATAACTCACCACACAAAAATTAAATACTGGTCTAACAAAAAAACCAAAGTACGGATGGTGAAAACGATGTCTATTAAAACCGTTTATATAACCTGAATAATGATTAAAATAACCAAAGTTGTTATAGTGTACAAACATACTACCAAACTGCACTAATCTTCTATTGTTATATCTTATTCTGGTATCACCAATTCTAGAAATTCTACCATAATAATCATAAAATATAGGTGTGTTTTCTATCTGAATAATTGCACCAAAACTGTCATACTGTATAAATGCATCATAATTATAACCAGAATTAAAAGTGATACTTACATTGCCATGATTATAGTTTGCTGCAGTGAAATTTTCTGGTTCCATAAAAAAGTCAAATTCACCATTTTGAAATACTTGAAAGTGAATATTATTTTGAACAAAATTAAACGACTCTCCATTTCTATAAGTATTAAAATGTGACTTGTCTGAAGTTTCATTTGCATTAATTAAACCAATGCTAAATAAAACTGTTGCTAAAAGGAATATTAATTTTTTCATGATGTTATTGTTTTTAGTTAAACTTAAAATTATATGGTTAGTATAACTATTAACATATTTACAAACAGCGTGCCAAAAAAAATAATTTAAGGTATTTAATGAGAAAAATAATATTAAAATGCTGACTAATAGTTATTTAGTGAAATGTTTGAGTTTTCAATAAAGACGTTTTGCAAAATGTCTTTACAATAAAGTTATGCTAATACGGAATGTAAATTTTCTGAAAAAGTTCTTCATACTCACTTTCTGAATTGCTCTGGTAAGTAATGCCACCGCCAGATTTATAAAACAAATCCTCATTATGTTTTTCTATATATCTTATTAAAACTGCGGAATCTATATTTTCGCCATCAAAAACACCAAAAACACCAGTATAGTAACCTCTTTTATCTTGCTCAACTTCTTTAATTATTTCAACCGTTTTTTGTTTTGGCGCACCACAAATAGAACCTGCTGGTAATAATTTTAAAATAATATCTCCGAAATTATCTTTCCAGTTTTTTGGTAGAACGCCACTAATTTCTGAACTTACTTGTAAAATATCTCCTTTGGAAGTTTTTAATTTATCAATATATCTAAACCTATTTATTTTAATGTCTGTTGCAACAATAGACAAATCATTTCGTAATAAATCTACAATAGTATTATGTTCTTGGGTTTCTTTATTATCATTTAAAATAATAGTTTCTGCGTTTTCGATATTAGCATCAATAGTTCCTTTCATCGGAAAAGTGAAAATTTCATTCTCTTTAATTTGAATAAAACTCTCTGGTGAAAACGATATGAATTCATCTTTAAAAAACAACTTGTAGTTTGCTTTTGCGGACTGTAAAACCTCTTTTAAACTTAATCTAGGTTTCAATTCTATTTTGTTAGAAAAAGTTAAGTTCAACAAATAAGAATCTCCTTTATGTATTGCTTTTAAAACTTGAGTAAATGCTTTTTTGTATTTCTTTTTCGAAACAAGTTCCGTCTTTAATTTAATGGACTTTTCTTCCTTTTTATTGGGTAGATTTCCATTACCTTTAATAGAATAAAATATATTTTCTTTTTCAAGATCTTCCAATTTACAAACAAATGGTTTTTCTAACTCAAAATCTAATACAAATAAATACGGAATTCCGTTTTTAGTGTATCTATTCACTTTTAATTTAAAATCTTCTAACTTTTGTTTATTGTTTTTAATCATTTTTATAAATCAATAAAATTTTGAAAAAGTTGTTTTCCTTCTTTAGTTAAAAATGATTCAGGATGAAACTGAATACCAAAAATCGGGTATTCACGATGCTCTAAACTCATAATTAAATTATCTGTTGAACGTGAAGTGATTTTTATTTCTGATGGAAAATTTTCAGCGTCCACTACCCAAGAATGATATAAACCTACATTTATAGAGGTATTAATATTTTTAAATAATTTAGATTTTTCTTGAATTGTTATCGTTTGTTCAACACCATGTTTTACTTGTTGTAAATTTTTTAATACCGCTTCAAAAAATTCAGCAATAAGTTGATGCCCTAAACAAATACCTAAAATTTGTTTCGTTTTGTAAAATTGTTTTAGAACTTCAAAAGTTTTTGGATAATCTTTTGGTAACATTGGTCCTGGTGAAAATATAATTTTATCGAAATTACGGACTTTTTCAATAGTTAAATCTGTATATTTTACTACTTCAATTTTTTGATTTAAACCTCTAAAAACCTCCACAATATTAAAAGTAAAAGAATCGTTATGGTCTATTAATAAAATAGTTTTTTTAACTTTCTTCTTTACACTTTTCATTTTCGATTTCAAATTCAACTTCGATTTCGATTTCAACTTCATTTTCATTTCAAAACCTTCCCTTTAATTTTTAAAACTACCACTTTCTTTTTAGCATTAGAAGTTACTGTAACTGTTCTGGAAATTCTTCCTTTTTTCAAAACATTGTAAACAATATCAATTTGACCAGTTTGGTTAGGCATAATTGGTTTTTTAGGATAATCTAAAACTACACAACCACAACTACCTTTTACTTTATGAATAATTAATGGAGCATTACCTACATTTTTGAATTTAAAAGATTTTCTTCCGTCAGAATTACTATCAATTTTACCATAATTAATAGTGGTTTCTTCAAATTCGATTACAGGCATATTTTTTGTTTGCGTAAATGAATTTAATCCGATAAAAAAAAGCAACAAGAAATATTTCATAAATGTAACATTTTAAACTAATCAAGGTTTCACTTTAAGTGAAACCCTGATTTATAACTTAACAATAAATGTTTTATTTATTTGTTGACATCATACTTTTAGGTTTTTCTAAAGAACCTTTTGCATCTCCTTTTAAAACTTTTCCTTTAACACGAATCGTTTTTGTTTTTTCAGAGGCATTAGAATATAAAGTAATAGTTTTAGAAAAAGCACCAACTCTATTGGTAGAATACTTAACTCCTATCTCTGCCGTTTCACCTGGCATAATTGGTTTTTTTGGCACTGTTGGTACAGTACAACCACAACTACCTTTTGCTCTTGAAATAATTATTGGCGATTTACCAACATTTTTAAAAACAAAAGTACGTTTTCCATCAGAATTATGAGCGATAGTACCATAATCTAAAGTTTCTGTTACAAACTCAAAAACACCCGCATTCGGATCTGTTTTTATAGTAAACTCACTCTTTTGAGCATTAACACTTAATGCTAAAACTCCTATAAATAATAAGGTAAATAAATTTTTACGCATCGTTCTATTTTTAATTGATTTCGTGAATACTTTGTATTTCATTTTAATATATTTTTAAAAGTGTAAAGTTAGTAAAATATTTTGTTCTACAAAAGTTAAAAAAAATGTAATTTTGCGAATCATATTTACAATTACAAATAGCGTACCAAAATGAGTATCCAAACAAAATATAACCCAACAGCTATAGAAGATAAATGGTATAAATATTGGTTAGATAACCAGTATTTTAATTCAATACCAGACCAACGTGAGGCTTATACTATTGTAATTCCGCCACCAAATGTTACAGGAGTTTTACATATGGGACACATGCTAAATAATACCATACAAGATGTATTAATAAGGCGTGCAAGAATGTTAGGTTATAATGCTTGTTGGGTTCCTGGTACGGATCACGCTTCAATTGCTACCGAAGCAAAAGTAGTTGCTAAATTAAAAGAGCAAGGTATAAATAAAGACGATTTATCTCGTGAAGAATTTCTAAAACACGCTTGGGATTGGACAGATGAATATGGAGGAATTATCTTAAAACAACTCCAGAAATTAGGCGCTTCTTGCGATTGGGACAGAACTAAATTCACTTTAGAAGACAATATGTCCGAACAAGTTATAAAGGTTTTTGTTGACCTATATAATAAAGGACTTATATATAAAGGATACCGAATGGTAAATTGGGATCCTGAAGCAAAGACTACTTTGTCCGACGAAGAAGTGATTTTTGAAGAACGTCAAGGAAAATTATATTACATCAATTATCAAATTGAAGGTGAAGATAATTTTATTCAAATTGCAACTACAAGGCCTGAAACTATTTTAGGTGATTCTGCCATTTGTGTAAACCCAAACGATGAACGTTTTAAACATTTAAAAGGCAAAAAGGCAATTGTGCCAATTTGCAATAGAGTAATACCTATTATTGAAGACGATTATGTAGATATGGAATTTGGTACAGGTTCTTTAAAAATTACACCTGCGCACGATCAAAACGATAAATTAATTGGCGAACGTCATAATTTAGAAGTTTTTGATATTTTTAATGATGATGCAACTTTAAATAATTTTGGATTACATTATAAAGGTAAAGATCGTTTTGTTGTTAGAAAAGAAATTGCCAATGAATTGGAAGAATTAGGTGTTTTAGTAAAAACAGAAACACATCTACACAAAGTTGGTACTTCCGAAAGAACAAAAGCCGTTATTGAACCCAAAATCTCAGAACAATGGTTTTTAAAGATGGAAGAAATTGTAAAACCAGCAAAAGATGCAGTTCTTAAAACCAGAGAAGTAGAATTAATACCAAATAAATTTGAAGCAACTTACAGACATTGGTTAGAAAATATTAGAGATTGGAATATTTCAAGACAATTATATTGGGGACAAAGAATACCTGCATATTATTATGGTGAAGGTAAAAATGATTTTGTTGTTGCATCGAGTCGAGAAGAAGCATTTGAATTAGTTTTAGAAAAAAGAGAAGAGCGAAAAGCGAAGAGCGAAGAATTAAACCTTAGCGACTTTGCGACTTTGCGAGAAATAAAAATAGAAGATTTAAAACAAGAAAACGACGTTTTAGACACTTGGTTCTCTTCATGGCTTTGGCCAATATCCGTTTTTAACGGCATAAACGAACCAGAAAACGAAGAAATAAATTATTATTATCCAACAAACGTTTTAGTAACTGGTCCAGATATTTTATTCTTTTGGGTTGCCAGAATGATTTTCTCTGGTTATGAATTTAGAAACCAAAAACCATTCGACAAAGTTTATCTAACAGGTATTGTACGTGACAAACAGCGTAGAAAAATGTCTAAATCATTAGGTAATTCACCAGATCCGTTAGATTTAATTGCCGAATATGGTGCAGATGGAGTTCGTAGTGGTATTCTAATGTCTGCTGCCGCAGGAAACGATTTAATGTTTGATGAAAAATTAATGTCACAAGGCAGAAACTTTGCAAGTAAAATTTGGTCTGGCTTTTATTTAACAACCCTATGGGAAGTTTCCGACAAAATCGAACAACCACAAACTGCTAAAATTGCCATAGAATGGTATAATGCAAAATTTCAAACAACCTTACAATTTGTAAATGAGCAATTTGAAAAATATCGTTTGTCAGATGCCTTAACAGCAATCTACAAACTAATACGTGATGATTTCTCGTCTTGGTATCTAGAAATGGTAAAACCAGCATTTGGCAAACCAATAGACAAAGCAACTTACGATGCTACAATTGCTTTTTTAGAAGACAATATAAAGATATTACATCCTTTTATGCCTTTCTTAACAGAAGAAATTTGGCAAAACATCAGTAAAAGAACTAAAGAAACAGCATTAATTATTTCAAAATACCCAACTAAAACCGATTTTAACGCTTCATTAATAACAGATTTCGACTATTTTTCTGAAGTTGTAACAGCAGTTAGAAACATTAGAAAAGAAAAAAACATCCCTTTTAAGGAAAAAATAGAACTATTTACCATCAAAAATGAACCTGTAAACAATCAATTTAATGCAACTATTTTAAAACTTTGTAACGTATCTGCGCTTTCAAATGTTTCAGATGAAATTGAAAACAGCATTTCTTTTAGGGTAAAATCGAATGAATATTACATTCCGTTTAGCCAAAATATAGATGTTGAAGTAGAGATAAAAAAGTTAGAAGAAGAACTAAAATACATCAAAGGTTTTTTGATTGGCGTTCAGAAAAAATTAGCCAATGAACGCTTCGTAAATAACGCACCTAAAAATGTAATTATTATAGAGCGAAAGAAAGAATCTGACGCTTTAGTCAAAATGAAAATTTTAGAAAAAAACATACTTCAATTGCAATAAAATCTATATTTAACTGATAATCATAGTTTTGTAGTCGATTTTTTAATATATTTCTATTTAAAAAATTACATACATGTATGTATGGTCTATATAGATATAATGTCGCACATTTGTAATGTTAATGTTTGAGGGGATATTAACAAACAAATAATTAAGGGGAACAAAATCCGTAAAGGGGATGGACATTCATAAACTAAATTATTTAAAATAGGGGAGCTAATTTATATGTTTTATTATGTATAGATTAGTTTAAGAAAGTTGTCTTTTTAAAAGGCAACTTTCTTTTAAATTTTTGACTTCTAAAATTACATACATGTATGTATGTTTTCGTATTTATATATGGTTTAGATTTGTATAAACACTAATCAAATAAATATATACTATTATGAAAACATTTAAATTATTATCAATTTTAGCAATTACAGCAATTTTATTTTTAATGGGTAGTTGTACTCAAGATGACTCTTTCGATTCTGAATTAGACAAATCTTCAGATTTTTCTATCTCTTTAATAACTAATGGAAAATTAAGTACTGCTAATTATCAAATTACAAATAATACAACTATAGACTATTTAGATAATAAAATTAATATGGAATTCCCAGTATCTGCTGACGATTTCAAACATTTAAGAACCTATAATATTTCAACAAAAAATCAGCCAGCAATTTTATATTTAATTTCAAGAAATAATACGGAAAGTATTGTAGATTTACCATCAACGCATTTAATAAAAGCACAAGTAAGTCTTGATGCAATTAATATGGACATGAATTTAGTTGAAAATTCAAACGGAATACGTATTTTTGTAATGAACAACGCTAACTTATTAAGCGAAAATGATGATATGATAAAATGTTTACAAGAAAATATGGGTAACAACAAAACAAATAATTGTGTGT
>CAYQTF010000047.1:0-2224 GCA_964420345.1 uncultured Flavobacteriaceae bacterium | reverse complement strand
GCAATAAAAAAAAGTAATAATAAAGATTTGCTAGAGGCTTATTTTGGCTATGGTTTATTTTATTTTGATTCTATAAACTATAAAAAATCTAAAACATATTATGAAAAAACTATTTTATTAAGTACTAAATTAAAAGACACTTTAAACCTAGCAAAAGCTTATAATAATAAAGCTATAATACTTAAGAATTTTTATAACAATAAAGACTCTACACGTTATTTTTACAAAAAAGCATTAAATTTATATAATATAAAAAAAAGAATTAATGAAAAATTTATTATATCATTTAACCTTGGCAATTCCTATAAAGACGAGAAGGAATTTAAAAAAGCTTTAGAATGGTACAACAAAGCAGATAGCATAGAATTAAGTCAATTTAAAAATAATTACAAAAGATTTTTATATGCACACATTGCAGACAGTTATGCTAATCTTAACAATTATAAAAAAGCCCATAAATATTTAGGATTTTATATAGATTATAATGACGCTCTAAAAAAAGAACAACAAGATGTAGCAATTGCCGATTTAGACACCAAATACGAAACCTTAAAAAAAGATAAATTAAATGTAGAGTTAAAAGCATCTAATAAAAAGAAACAATATTTAATAATTGGTATTATTAGTTTTTCTTTTACTGCTGCAATTTTAAGTTTTTTAGCATATAGAAATATTAAACGTAAAAAAGAAATTGCAGAAAAAAACATAGCAATACAAAAACAAAAAATTGTAACTTTAGTAAAAGATCAAGAATTAATGTCGATTGATGCCATGATTGAAGGGCAAGAAAAAGAACGTAAAAAAATAGCAGAAGACTTACATGACAATTTAGGTAGCACTTTAGCTACTTTAAAACTGCATTTTGACAATTACAGAAGTAATCTATCTGTAAAAAGCAAGGAAGAATTAGATTTGTTAAATAGTACCGAAAATATTTTAAATGTGGCTTATAGTAAAGTTAGAACAATGGCACATGCAAACCAAGCTAGCGTTTTGGCAGATCACAGTTTAACAGAAGCTGTAAAATCATTAGCACGCAATATTTCATCGGCAAACAAAACACAAATAGAAGTAATAAGTTTTGGTTTTGACAAACCTTTAAATCATACTACCGAAATTACATTGTTTCGGATTATTCAAGAATTAATTACCAATATTATTAAGCATGCAAATGCAAAAACCGCATTAATAGATCTTAATTTATTTGACGGTTCTTTAGGTTTAATAGTAGAAGATGATGGTGTAGGTTTTGATGTTACTATTCTTAACAAAAAAACTACAGGTATGGGTTTAAACTCAATAAAAGAAAGAATTGAACGACTAAATGGCACCTTTGAAATAGATACCAAAATAGGAAAAGGAACTACTATTTTAATTGATATTCCGATAAAACAAAACGAATTTTAAAATAATTTAATATGATAAAAGTAGTCATAGCAGAAGATCATCAATCCTTAATTGATGGCGTAGAATCTTTTTTTAATTTTCATGATGACATTAAAATTATTGGTAGTGCAAATAATGGCAAGGAATTATTAAAGGTTTTAAAAAAAAGAAATCCAGATGTAATAATAATGGATATTAGAATGCCAATTATGGATGGTATCGAGGCAACAAAACAAATAAAAGAATTATACCCAACTATAAATGTATTAGCATTTACCATGTTTGACCAACCTAATGCTATTAAAAAAATGCTGAAAGCTGGAGCAATAGGTTATATTTTAAAAAATTCAGGTTTAAAAATAATGTTAGAAGCTATTAAATCGGTTGCAGAAGGTAAAGAATATTTTGACCCAAACGTACTTATTAGTTTAGAAAAAAACAAAACAGAAGAAACTTTAGAAAAAAACACGCAAAAAAAAGGTGTTTTATCTAGGAGAGAAAAAGAAATCATGCAATTAATTATAGACGGAAAAACTTCCGCAGAAATAGGAGAAATTCTATTTATTGCAAAATCTACCGTTGACAGGCACAGAAGTAATATGATGCGAAAATTAGGTTTTACTTCTCAAAATGATTTACTAAAATACGCAATAGAAAAAAGAATGAATTTTGAATAAAATTTATATCTGTAATAAAATAAATATTGTACATTTGCAAACTCAAAAATAATACTTAAAATAGTAACATATGAATCATTACGAAACTGTTTTCATTTTAAATCCCGTTTTATCTGATACTCAGGTGAAGGAAACAGTAAAAAAGTTCGAAGATTATCTTA
>CAYQTF010000046.1:0-17371 GCA_964420345.1 uncultured Flavobacteriaceae bacterium | reverse complement strand
ATAATAATGGCACAATAATTATGGGAAGTTCTGGTAACGGATTAACCTATTACAATCCTAAAAATAAAAGTTTTAAAACATTAAAAACGCAAGATAATAGTGGTATTTTATCAAATAGAGTAATGAGTTTACTCTATGATAATGACCAACTAATAATTGGTTACCAAGATAAAGGATTATCTATTTTATTAAATAATAAAAAGTTTCTACATTTTTCAAAAAACTCAAAACCACCTTTAAACATAAATACGGTATGGTGTATTTTAAAAGATTCTAAAAATAGAATTTGGTTAGGTACTAGAGAAAACGGGTTAATACAATTTGATGTTAAAAAAGGGATTCTAAAAAAGTATGTTTTTAAAGAAAACGATCGTAATAGTATTTCAGAAAATAACATTAGAACTATTATTGAAGCCAATGATGGTAATTTATGGATTGGTACAGAAAATTCAGGATTAAATAAGTTAATTATTAAAAAGGGCATCGTTAAAAGATTCCCGAACTTAAACCTAAATGGTATTAAATCGTTACATCAAACCGATTCAATTTTATGGATTGGAACAAACGGTAAAGGTATGCAAGGGTTGCATCTTAAAACTAACAAAATGCATAGTTATACCATCAAAAACGGTTTGCCAAATAATATTATCTACGGAATTTTAGAAGATGATAACAAAAAATTATGGTTAAGTTCTAATCGAGGTATTACACAATTTGATTTTCAAGGTTTTAATGCAACCCCAAAAATAATAAATTACGAAATTCACGATGGTTTACAGAGTTTAGAATTTAATACTGGCGCACATTTTAAAGATAAAAAGGGCAAACTTTATTTTGGAGGGTTAAAAGGAATAAATTGGTTTTCACCTTCGGTTATTAATAAAAATAACACAATTCCTAAAACAGAAATTTATAAAATAGAACTTTTTGATAAAGAAATTACTTTAAAAAACAATCAAATTTTTAAGAGTTTTGAGAACACCTTTTCATTCTCGTTTTCGGCATTACATTTTGCATTACCAGAACGAAATAAATATCGTTACATACTTGAAAATTATGAAACAGAATGGTCAAAAATTTCGACCAATAACACTGCACATTATACTAATTTAAATGCTGGAAAATATACATTTAAGGTAATTTCAAGTAATTACGATGAGGTGTGGAACACAACGCCTACCACTTTTACCTTCACTGTAAAACCAGTTTGGTATTTAACTTTTTGGGCAAAAACGGTATTCGTTTTAAGCATATTTTTCCTTTTATATTTAGTGTATTTGTATTTAAAATGGCGATGGAAAATGGCTCATAAATTAAAGTTAGAACAAGCAGAAAAAGAAAAACTTTCTAATGAACTATTACAAATGGAAATGGATACATTAAGATCAAGAATGAATCCACATTTTATTTTTAATTCTTTAAATTCAATTAAGTCGTTTATGGTTTTAAATGATGTGAAAACTTCGGTTACTTACTTTTCAAAATTTGCTAAACTTTTAAGGTACAATCTAAATAACTCATCTATTGATTTTGTAAATTTAATTAACGAAATTGACTTCTTAAAAAATTATATATCTTTAGAGAACCTACGGTTTACTTATCCTTTTGAATTTATTATAGAATTTGCAGATGAACTAGATATAGAACTTTTAAAAATACCACCATTAATCATTCAACCTTTTATAGAAAATGCCATTTGGCATGGTTTGTCTTTAAAAAAGAAGAATGGTAAATTACATTTAAAAATTAAATCAAAAAATAATTTTTTAGAAATTCATATTATTGATAATGGTATTGGTAGAAAAGCATCCGCAATAATTAATAAAAATAAAATTCATTCATCAAAAGGAATTTCTATTACAACAAAACGTCTTGCTATTTTCTCAAAAATTTACAAACTTGAAAAATCATTTGAAATTATTGATTTAATAGATGAAAACGGAAAAGCAAAAGGCACAAAAGTTATTATTAAACTACCATTACTTTATAAAAGTGATTTATTAGTGAGACTCTAAAAAATTATTTTCAATTTTTTAGTACCATGCCTTTGGCTTGGTAAATCGAACTAATCCCGCTTTTTCAGCGAGATATTGGTTTAATGCCTTTTATTAACTCTTAGTAATTCAATTTTATACTTTAACATTATTACTTTACAGGTATTTTTAAATTTATTTCAGTGCCAATCGGTTTGTTATCATCATTAAATAAATCCTTGAATGATAAACGATACTTATTTTCATATTTTTTAAAAAAATGGTTTAATCGTTCTTGGGTTAGTTTTATACCAATAGAATTCTTTTTTAAGGTTTTTTTCTTTTTTATTTCTGCGGCTCTTTTTCTACCAATGCCATTATCAATTATAGAAATTAGAACAAAATTTTTCGTTTTCATTTTTATATTAATTATAATTTTTTTGTTTTTCTTTTTAGGAGATAAACCATGCCAAATAGCGTTTTCTATAAAAGGTTGTAGAATTAATGCAGGTATCTTAATCGTGTTTAAATTAATATTTTGATCGACATTAAAAACATATTCTATTTCATTATTAAATCTAATATTTTCTATATTTAAATACAACTTCATAGTTTCTATCTCATCTACAAGTGTAATGTCTTTTTGCTGCGTGGTCGCTAATATTTTACGAATTAATTTTGAAAATTTATTTAAATAATAAACTGCATTTTCTTTTTCATTGTCTATAATATATAGTTTAATTGCATTTAATGAATTAAAAATAAAATGAGGATTCATCTGCGTTCTTAACGAAGTCATTTTAAGTTCTACCAATTCTTTTTCGTAAGCAACTTTTAATTTCTCTAATTTTTCAGATTCTGCTTTTTCACTAATAGAAATTACATCTTTTTCTAATTGTTTATGTATGGTTTTTCTTAGTTGTTCATTTTCTTTTAATTGATTTATTAATACTTTTTGAGTGTCATTCTTTTCTTGTAAAATTTGTTTTTGTTTTTGTCCCAAACCTAAAGAAAAAATAATGTTCTCTACAATAATACCAAAATAAAAAATGCTAAAACCCAAATTACTATCTGTTGCTAATAAACCCGTTTTGTTAATGTAAAACCCAATTAAAGAAGAGAAAAACAAGATTAAAGAACCAATAATAATATAGTTTTTTAAAGGCATTTTTATGATAAATAACGGATAATAACAAATAACACCAAACACTAAGAAAAAAGGGACAATAATAGTATTAAATCGACTTATTAATTCTTGGTTATTTGTCATAATAGAAATAAGAACAACTCCTACAATAACAATTAACAATGCGTTAACTGTAGTAAAAATAATTTTATACCACTTTTTTGAATACGATTTTAAATCGATAAAAGTAAACCCAAAGACAAAATAAATAGTGTTATAAAGCCACATTAACGGATTGTCTAAAATGGTTAAATATTTAGAAATTGGCTGAATAAGATTTGGTATAAAACCTGTAAGGGAATCTGTTAAGTTACTAGAAAAAATTAAAAAAGTATAAAAACTATAATAAAGATAAACCTTATCTTTTTGTTGAAAGTAAAGTATAAAATGATAAATAGATAACATAAAAAGAATACCTAAAATAAAGGTCGTTATTCCATTTTCTTTTGGATGTTCTAAAATAGTAAATAGGTCTGTGGTATTCACAAATAGTTGTTTGGTTAATAATCAATTTATCAAAATGATAAAAAATTTGACAAGTTGGTTAATATTCAAATTTAGTTACAAATATATTTATAATTCATTTTTCTATATAGATGGCTTCTTAAAGTGTTTAAATGGCACATAATTTTGTATAAACGGTAATATACATTTTTAAAAATAAAATAATACCAACTATATAGTATTTATACTCAAACATATAGTTTATGGTACTAGGTATAAAATAGCAGAAATTATTAAAAGACACATTCTTTACTTTTGATATAGATATTGAGGTAAAGAACCTCATAAAAACATTTAAATTTTAAATTATGAAAAAAATTACAATTTTACTAATTTTGTTACTTACAGTAACATTTAGTTATTCGCAACTTATTTACGTTGAGACTTTTGGAATTAATGTATTGCCTACAGGCTGGACAATGCAAAATGTGGGTGACGGAACACACTTATGGACTTTTGGTTCTAATGAAGTACCTGGTGATGGAACCGCAAATGATTTTACAGGTAGTGCAGCAATTTTTGATGATGATACAGCAGGAAATACGGGTAATCGTGATAATGTTATACTTTGGACAGGAAGTGATGCAGGTGGTGGGTTTGATTTCTCAATTTATCCTGATGGCATTGTAACGCTTTCTTATGAATATGCGCTAAATGTTCTTTCTGGAGGAAGTGAAACATTATCTGTTGTAATTTGGGATAACACAAATACTGAATGGATTACATTAGTTGAATACAATACGGATACTAACCCTACATTAGATTCAGTGGATATAACAGCTGCAATAAGCGCCAATTCAGGTATAAACCCAAGTGCTGTATTTATTGGTTTTGAATATGATGATATTGATGGTGGATTTGCTTGGGGTGCAGGAATTGATAATGTGAGACTTAGAGTAGCACCTGAAAACGATAATTGCTGGACAGCTACTAATGTTACAAATGATCTTCCTTATCAAGATATAACTAGAACAAGTGGTAATACTAATAATGGTTATGTAACACCTGCTGGTTGTGGTGCAGGAATGAATAATGGTCTTTGGTATACTTTTACGGCACAGGTAAATGGCGAATTTAATATAGAATCATTAACACCTGATTTTGATCATGAAATAGGAGTTTATCTAGTAGGTGATTGTTTTAACCCTGCGAGTTTTGTTTGTATTGATAATGCAGATGCAGGTGGTTCTGGATCATCAGAAACACTATCTTTTAATGCAATAGAAGGAGTTCAATATTTCATAAATATTGGTTACTTTAGTTTTAATACTTATTTACAAACAAGTGGTGATTTGGACATAAATATGTTTTATAGTGCTCCTGCAAACGATGATTGTGCAAATGCTGAGGTTATTACTGATGGTGCTACCGAAACAGGAACAACTTTAACCGCAACTGACGTTGATGCTTTAACACCATGTGAAGATGGTGGCGGAGATGGTTCGTGTACAGACGGTGGAACAGGAGCTATAAATTTCGGTTCAGGTGTTTGGTATAAATACACATCTACTTCTACCGAAACAATTACGATTTCTACTGCAAATGTTGGTACTGATTATGATACCGAATTACAAGTTTGGTCTGGAGCATGTGGTGCTTTAACATGTGTCGGTGGAGATGATGATGGTGGTGACGGTACAGGTCATATTTCTGACTCACAATTTTGCTGGCAATCAACTGGTTCAAGTGCAACTCCTGTAGATTATTATATTTATGTTGATGGTCATTTTACACAAATTGGTAATTTTGTATTAACATTAAATGCAGATCAATCTACAGTAGCAGCAGTTCCTGCAAACAATGAATGTGCTAATGCAGAAGTAATTACAGATGGTGCTACCGAAACAGGAACAACGATTGGTGCAACTGCTAATGAAGGTATAGTTGATTGTGGTCTAACTGGTGGTGGTGGATCTTGTGGTGCAGGTATAGGTGATGGTAATGGCAACTATACTGAAGGTGTATTTTATGTATATACATCAACCTCTACAGAAACCATAACTATTTCCACGGAGAATGCTGGTACTAACTATGATACAGAATTATCTGTGTGGTCAGGTGCATGTGGTGCTTTTGTCTGTGTAGGTAGCGATGATGATAGTGGTGATGGTTCTACTGGTTCTAACAATTCAGAATTATGTTGGTTGTCAACTGGTTCTGCTTCCAACCCTGTAGATTATTATATTCAAGTATCTGGATTTGCTAGTAATGTGGGTAACTTTGAATTAACATTAAACACAGATCAATCTACAGTAGTAAGCACAGAAGATTTTGAACAATTTGGTTTTTCAATCTATCCAAATCCTGTTAATAATATACTTTCTATAGATTCTCAAGAAATTATTACTAAGGTGTCTATCTTTAATTTATTAGGCCAAGAAGTAAAAACTTCTAATCCAGAAACTAATAATGTTAGTGTAGATGTAAATAATTTAGATTCGGGAGTTTATATTGTTAAACTGGTTGCAGGTGATAAAAAAAGCACAAAGAAATTTATTAAAAAATAAAAGTAAGTTAATATTTAGTAGTTTTTTAAAAGAGGTCAAAATTTTGACCTCTTTTTTTATTTATGACTATTTGTAGGTAATTTTAAAATAACTTCTGTACCAATAGCCTTTTTACCATCATATAAATCTATAATATCTAAAGTGAATTTTTTATCCTTAAAAAAATGAGATAGACGCTCTTCTGTTAATGCAATACCATACGATTTTTTATTATGAATCTTTTGTTGTTTTATTGCTAGAGATTTTGTTCTTCCTATACCATTATCTTTAATTTTAATTAGTAAGCAATTAACGGTATCTTTTTTAATTTGAATCCGTAATTTTTTAGTGCCCTTTTTATTGGCTAAGCCATGCCACAAAGCATTTTCAACAAATGGTTGTAAAATTAAAGGAGGTATTTTAATAGTTAAATCTACATTTTTATCGATACTAATTTCAAAATCAATTTCGTTATTAAATCGAATATTTTCGATATTTAGATATAGTTCTATCATCTCGATTTCTTCGGCAAGTGTCGTTTCTTTTTTTCTGGTAGCATCTAATATTTTTCGTATTAATTTAGAAAACTTATTTAAATAATAAACTGCATTTTCTTTTTCATTATTAATAATGTATGATTTAATTGCATTGAGTGAATTAAATATAAAATGTGGGTTCATTTGACTTTGTAATAAAGATAACTTTAGTTTCGCTAATTCTTTATCATATTTTTCTTTTAAAAGTTCTAATTTTTCTTGTTTTATTTTTTTACTTACAACCACCACATCTAATTCTAACTGTTTTTTAATTTCTAATTGCAAATATTCATTTTCTTCAAATTGATCAATCAACTTTTGTTGTGACTCATGTTTTTGTTGTAGAATTAATTTTTGCCGATGTCCCAACCCGAGTGAAAAACATAAATTTTCAATAATCACCCCTATATAGAAAATAGAAACGTTTATATGTGTTCCTTTGCTTATTAAACCATATTTAGAAACTATTAAAGCTAAAATTGAAAAAAACAAAAAAGCCAAAGAACCAACTATAATATAATATTTTAAAACGCCTTTTATTTTAAATAGAGGTATATAACCAATTATTGATAGTAACAATAGTAATATGATAAAAATCCATCTAAAAACAGAATAGATATTTTTAAAAGTAGTTGTTATGTAAATAATTTCTACAAAAACATTCAGAAATAGTAAAATGACAACTGCTCCAAAAATAAATCGATACCACTTTTTTGAATACGATTTTAAATCTACAAAAGTAAAAGCAAAAACAAAATAAATAGTATTATACGTCCATTCTAAATTCATACTAAAATAACGTGTGATATTTAATAAAGGCTCTATACTAATTAGTTGATTAAGAAAACAATTTTGAGGTTCATGAAGACTTCTTAAAAAAAGTAAACCTGTATAAAAACTATAAAATAAAAAGGCTTTATCTTTATTTTGAATAAAAAGAATTAAATGATAAATACTAAGCAAAAATAAAGCACCCATAAAAAATAAAGTGACTCCATTTTGATGCGGATAACTAAATATATGTTGAGATGACTGTAACAAAAAATATATATTAATTACTTAAGAGTTGCAATAGCGCATTTTTTTTTGACCTAGATACTGGTATTGTTGTACCATTTTCTAAAACCAAATATTGACCGTCACTTTTAATAAATTCTGAAATGTGATTTACATTAACTAAATAAGAATTATGAACTCTGTAAAATAAAGAATTATTAAACATGAGTTCTATATCTTTTATCTTTCTAGATATTAATTCTTTAGGCTTATTTTCAAAGTAGATTTTGGTGTAATTTCCATCCGATTTGCAATATAGAATTTCGTTTGGTTCAACAAAAATTGTTTTACCTGCAAGTTGCAATGAAATTTTTCCAAAAGTAGTTTTGGGTGTAATATCTTCAATAATTTTATACAATTCTTGACCCAATATATTTTTACTTTTATTTTTTTTTATTTTAGCAACCGATTTTATGAGGTCGTCAGAATCAACAGGTTTTAACAAATAATCTATAGCACTTTCTTTAAAAGCCTTTAAAGCATAAGAATCATATGCAGTAGTAATAATTAAATCAAAATCACGAAATTGTAATTTTTCTAATAATTGAAAACCATCCATTTCAGGCATTTCAATATCTAAAAACACACAATCTGGTTTCAGGTAGTTAATTGCTGAAATTGCTTCATTCGGATTTGTGAAACTATCCATTATTTCAATCCCATTACAAAAGTTATCTATTTCCCACTTTAGACTTTTTATGGCAGTTAATTCATCATCAATTATAATTGCTTTTATCATTTTCGTTTAGTTATAAAATAAAGATATGATTTCTTCATTTAGAAAATTACTTAATTGTATGTATGGAACACTTTACTACATAACTAGACATAAATTAAGTACAACCGGTAATTTAAAACGTATTACCATACAATTGTCAAGCATGTATTAAATGAGGCTAAGTATAAAAAAATGAATACGATATATAAAATTACACCATAATCAATGTTCTTATTCTTCTACATTTGGTTAAAAGTAATACAAAAGACTTTCTAAAAAAACTTTAATTATGAAAAATTTTAAAACAGTTGCTTTAAGCCTTATCTTTTTATTTAGTATAAATTCAGTGGAAGCACAATTCTTTAAAAAATTGCAAAAAAAAGCCGAAGAAAAAATTGCACGTGAAGCAGAACGCAGAGCACAAAGACGTGTGGATAAAAAAATTGATAAAGTTTTTGATACCGCAGAAGATGGAGTTGACGGTAAAATAAAGACTAAAAAGAAAAAACAAACTAAAAATGTAAATCTACCTGCTAGTTATAATTTTGAATGGGAGTATGCTCTAAAAATGGAATCTAAAGAGACTAGAAAAAAAGGAATGGATGGTATGAAAATAATTTACTATCTAAATCCTAATTCAACAGCCTTTGGCTCTAAATTTGAAATGGGCGGAAAAAGTAAAATGATGGGAAATATGTTTACAATAATGGACTTTGATTCTGGAGTAAACATAATGCTTACGGAAACAGATGAAGGAAAGTTTATTCAACAAATACCTTCATTTTCAAATGAAGATATTGATGAAGTTGCACAAGAACAAAACGTAAAAGATTATACCATTGTTAAAACCGACACAAAAACTATTTTAGGTTATCAATGCCAAGGCTTTAAAATAACTAGTAAAGACGGAATTATTAAAATGTATATAGCCAAAAATGCTCCTGTAAGTTTTAATAATACCATGTCTAGAAACTCTAAATTTAAACCTAAAGGATTTAACACTGCTTGGTTAAAAGAATTTAAAAACGAATTAATGATGGAAATGGATTTTAAAAGTAGTAAAAAACAAAAACACGATATGAAAATGACTTGTGTTTCTTTAGAAAGAAAACCATTACATATTAATCTTAGTGAATATAAATCTTTTTGATATTAAAAATTCAGACCAAACTTAACTAAAGACTAAAAAAATATTTTTTTTATTTACTAAAAAAGCATCTACATGAAAAATAAGTTCAAAATTATAACAATCCTTTTTACAACATTATCAATTTGGTTTTGTAATGCACAAAAAATAGATAACTACACCAAAGGTGAATTAGAAATTAAAGTAGCACCTTTTGGTTTAGATGGTAATGAAATTAAAGTAGGTCATATCTCGACTGACGGTAGCATCCATTTTAATTGGCCAAAAATTGATATAGAGAATTATAAAGCCAGTGGATTTTTTATGCACTCATTAGATTTTCTTTTAGGAATGTATAATTGCAGCGAAGAAAAAATAGAAGATAAAAATGAAACCATTAAAGCAGCCGACACAAAATCTTTACTCTTATATAATAAATACGGAGATTTTGTGGGTTCTCTCCATCCTGCAACTCATAAAGAAATTGAGAATTCGCATGGTTTTATAACTATTGGTAGTTATTTTACATGGTTTTATAGTAATGGCGATGGGGAATTAAATGCTGTCTGTACAAGATACAATCGTATAAAAGACAGTGATGAATTTGATAAAAACTCTATATATATCACAAAAATATATAATATCAACTTTAAAAAAGGATGGAACCTTGTTGAACATAAACTATTAGAGGTAAAAGACCAAAAAAGAAATGGTCAAATCTTTAGTTCAAGACTTAAAGAACAAAAGTTATCTATCAATAAAATGCCAAGTACTGCTAATTGGCACCTCAACTATACGGCAAATGACGAGTATTTAAGAATTGAACGTGAACTTGCTATACAAAAACCAATTACAAAAAAGCAATACGAAAATTGGTTACCAAAAAAGTTAGGTAAACTAAAAAGAACTAGTTATGAAATTGGCAAAAAATTAGAGCGTATGCAAACAAACAATAATATAAACCTTCTTTTTGAAAAAGGGGCAAAAAAAATAAACCTTACTATTGTTGATTGTGCAGGTAATAAAGATGCTGTAAGTGCATATACACTAATTATAGATATGGCAAGTCAAGATTGGAAAGATGAAACCAAAACAGGTTATCGTAGTGCTTCAAAAATGGATGATAAACGAGTTTTAACAACCTATAATGAAAAAGAAGCAAAAACGACACTATATTATAATACCAACGAAAGATTTTTAATTACGGCAGAAGCAACCAATATAAATCTAGAAGAATTATGGAAATACCTTAAAACACTAAACATAGAAAAATTAATTAAATAACAAAAATCAAAACATTTTAATCATGAAAAAAACAATAACAAAAATCGCATTATTCACAGTATTAATTTTCACTCTTTTTAATTGCTCAAGCGATGATGATTCAGGACAAGGACAAGAAGACGGAACAAATTTTATGAGCGCCAAAATAGATGGCGAAAATTTCTTTACAGATTTCCCCTTATACCTTCCGTCTACAGAACAAATTATCACCGTTTCTGGTCAAAACGATCAAAATACTATAAATATTCAGATATCAATTTTTAACTATAATGGTCCAGGAACTTATACTATGGGTAATAACATTCCAAACGAAAATGCTATAATAACACTTGCTAATGGAAGTGTTTGGATAACAAATCAAAACAATGGTTCTGGAACTGTAACATTTATAAGAGAAGGTAATTTTTTAAAAGGCACATTCTCCTTTAATGCAGTAAAAGAATTAGATGGTACAACTATAGATATAACAGAAGGCGAGTTTAATGTACAGATAATATTTTAAATTACCTTAACAACATTGGTAAGTTTTATTTGAAAATATTTTACTAAAATATAAAAATAATCATTAAAAATTTACAGAAAAAAAGTTTAACAAAAACATTTCTAAAAAGACAAAGTACTAGTAATAAATTAATCATTAAAACAATAAATATTCTAAAAACATGAAAACAAAAAAACTAATCTTAAGTATTTGCTTATTGGCACTAACATTTTTAACACAAAAAACAAATGCACAAACCACGGTTGGTGGAGGAATTGCTTACGGAACTGAAATTGAAAATATGGGTATTAACCTAACGGGACAATACTTTATTAAAGACAATTTAGCAATTGCAGCTTCTTTCACCTATTATTTTCCAAAAGACTTTGGAGCAGATCTAAGTATTGGTGGCGAAGATTTTAAAATAAAATGGTACGAAATCAATGCAAACGCAAACTACTATTTTAATATGGAAGGTAATATTAAAGCCTATGCTTTAGGAGGTTTAAATATGTCCATTATATCCATACCAACTTTTAATATAGGAGGTGTTTTTGGAGGAGGAACAGGTGTGAAAAATGTTTCTTCTAGCAAAATAGGTCTAAATATTGGTGCCGGTGCAGACTTTAATTTAGGAAAAAACATCACACCTTTTGCACAACTTAAATACGTATTAAGTGACTTTGACCAATTACAAATATTGGCAGGAGTAAGATTTAATCTTTAAATTATTATTTGAATTAATTCCGAATACCTTGAGTTAATAATTATTAATTCAAGGTTTTCAAAAACCAAATAAAACTATTAACAATGAAAAAAATCATAAAATTAATCACAATCACAATGCTATTGTTAGTAGTAATTGCCTGTAAAAAAGAAAACAGCAGTAATAATAAAATAGAGCAGACTCAAAATAATACTTTCCTAACGGCAATGATAGATGGAGTAAAATTTTACTCAGATAATCCCAACTATTCAAAATTTGACAATGTTATCAATCTATATGGGTACAATAAAGGTAAAACCGAAAGAATCTTATTTCATATAGTTTATGATAATGGACCATCAACCTACAATGTGGGCAAAGCAATTAATAAGAAGGGTAATATGATATATACTCAGAATAAAATTCATTGGATAGCCTCAAAACATAGAGGAAAAGGAACAATTACATTGATAGAAAAAGGAAATTATTTACTAGGTGAATTTTCTTTTTCAGCGAAAGAAAACAACATTACTAAACAAGTTACTGAAGGTAAATTCAAGGTGAAAATGAAAAAATAATAAATCTTCAAAAAACAAACCTAAAATATAATAAAAATGGAAAACGAAACTATGATAAACGAAGCAGAAAAAATTAATGAAGGAAAAACAATTGCAATTATTGCTTACATAACCATTATAGGTTTAATCATAGCCTTTGTAATGAACAACGAAAAAAAGAATGCTTTTGCAAGTTATCATATACGTCAATCTTTAGGCTTAGCATTAACTGCCGTAGCGCTTTCAATGATTGGCATCATTCCAATATTAGGATGGATTATTAGTTTTTTTGGCTTCTTTTTTGTCCTTGTTCTATGGATTATAGGTCTCCTAAACGTATTAAATTCAAAAGAAAAACCATTGCCTATACTTGGTAAAAAGTATAAAGAATGGTTTAAAGATATAAATTAGAAATAATATGAAAAAAATAATCACATTAATAGTACTAATAGTAATGTCATTTAGTTGTTCTGATGCTCAAAAGAGCAAAACAGATCAAACTAAAAACGATTCCTATCTAACAGCAAAGATAGATGGCGTAAATTTTCTGATAGATGCTCCATACTATTATTCAGCACAAAATATAATTACTCTAGCAGCAGTAAGTAAAGATGGAAACGAAAAAATTAGAATTTATATAAACTATAATAATGGCCCAACAACCTACACTTTTGGTAAGGGAATCAGCAATTCAGATAATATGGCATATACCAATAATAAAACTCATTGGTTAGCTGCAAAAACTAAAGGTAATGGTACAATTACATTTACTGAAAAAGGAAATTATTTAATGGGTGAATTTTCATTTACCGGTGTAAACAAAGAAAATAATAGTACTAAACAAATTACTGAAGGCAAATTTAGAGTATTAAAAAAATAATAATAGAAGAAAAATGAAAAAAATAATCACAATCGCAATGTTATTACTAGTGGTAGTAGCCTGTAAAAAAGATACTAAGTCTAGCAGCCCTATTATCAATAAAATTAATTCAAATAAAGACCAAAAGGGCACATTTTTAACAGCTACTATAAACGGTAAAAAGTTCTCTAGTACTGTACTAATATCAACATTTACGGCAAATCATCAAACGTATTTACTCACGGCAGATAATTTTGATAAACTGGAGTATGCATTTAAACTAATCATTAAAAATGATAAAGATAATGATCCAAAAAAAATACGGTATGGCTTTATAGGAAAAGAAGACGAGAACGGGAAAAATATAACTTGGAAAATACCACATAATTTTGATTTTACCAGTACTTATATAGAATCTGGTAGATACCTTGAAGGAACTTTTTCTTTTACAGCCAATGCTTTTAATGGTATTAGTGAAGATACTACTAATCAATTAGTAGTTACGAACGGAAAATTTAGAGCACAATAAACTAATTATTAATCTTAATAACATGAAAAAAATAATCACAATCACAATGCTATTACTAGTGGTAATAGCCTGTAAAAAAGAAAACAATCCTTTAAATAAATTTAAGGAAGCAAAACAAAGTATTAAAAATGTAAACGAAATGGTTAATGGTGTAAAAAACTATGAAAAAAACATGGAAGACCTTTCTAAGTTAACACCAATTACCAAAGAGAAAATTAAAAGTTGGATGCCAAAAGAATTAAACGATTTAAAAAGAACATCGTTTAATATTAGCAATCAAATGGGCGTGAGCCTTTTTAAATTAGTTTTTAAAGATGAAAATGGTAAAAAAATAAATATTACCATAACCGATGGTGCAGGAAATGCAGCACCAATGATGGCAATGTACACTATGGTTCAGAATATGGAAATCGATAAAGAAGACGAAAATGGTTACGAACGAACACAAAAATTCGGGAAACAACCCGTATTAATAAAATACCATAAAAGTAATAATTACGAAAAATCTACTTTACAAGCACTAATAAATGGCCGTTTTGGTATGGAAGCAAACGCTTGGAAAATGACACCAGAAAAATTATGGGAATACATAGAAAAATTAAAAATTGAAAAATTAATTAATTAAAAATAAAAAACATGAAAACAAAATTAATAATCATCGCATTATGTGCTTTCTTATTTAACCAAGCACAAATAACCAAAATGGAAACCTTTTTAGTAGGTACAAAAATCTCTTTTTATCCAAACGAATGTGGCAATACCATACCAGAAGCACAAGGCAAACTCAGTTTTTGTGATAGTGCAAACAATCTAGGTGTTGTAGAGCGTAGTTATGGTTTAAACGATAGACGAGCAACACGTATGCTTCCAAACTATTACAATCAAGACGAAGTCTATGTAACGGGTAAAGGATTATCTATACATAATGAAGATAATACTTGGGAAAACATTCCTAATATAGCCATACCACTTTCGGGCAATACTAACATACCAACTATTAATAACGGTTTAATATTACCCAATAATAAAATAATAATTTTAGCCGCAAATAGTGGAGTCGGATTTAATGTATATGACAGGGATTTAAAAACATTTACTTTTGTTAACTTTCTTACAAAAAATCCACAGCAAGTATTGTATGATACTGACCGAAATTTAACTTGGGCTTTGGCAAAAGAAGGAAATACCACCTATCTTTTTACTTATAATGGCACAACACTTACAGAAATTGCTAATTTAGGAATCATTAATATTATCACAAATTCAACAACTTTAGTTTATAAAAACGACCATATTTATTTAGGAAATAATGATGGTTTGTATAAAATGGATGTTTCTGATTATACAAATACGGTTCCTATAACCCATTATGACAGTACAACAACACCAAATATACCTTACGATAGAGTTAACGATTTACAATTTGACACCAACGGCGATTTATGGTTAGCAAGTAATGAAACTAATGATGCAGGTATTGTTAAATTTAATATTGCCAATGAAACTTACGACTTGTATCAATTAGGAAGACCCGACAATCCTGCAATCGATATTAAATTTCAAAAATTAGCATTAGATCAAAACGATTTAATTTGGGCGGTAGGAAGTAATTATGGTGGTTTAGTAAAACTAACCTTTACAGGAACAACGGCTAATTGGGAACTACTATCTCTAGCCGATTTAACCACTTTAGGCGTACCCATTACTTACATACCAAATAATGTATATTTTAGAAACGATAAATTTTATTTTACCATAACCGATTTTTCTTCGGGAAACAATTCTAATTACGAAGTTATTATAAACGACAATAACGTGTGGTCTGGTAGAAACGATAATGAAGAAGGAAACTTATCTACAAGAATGCAGAAACGATTTACTGAAAATTTACCAGACGATAATGGTGGTATTTGGTGGTTTAATAGATTTGATGATATTGTAGTATATCGTGACAGTGATGACAATCATCAATCTTTATTAATAGATATTGGTTTTAATAACCATGCTATAGATGTAGATAATAAAGCCATTATTAAAGGTGGAAGCCCTTCAGAAATAAGAAAAATAGATTTTCCTAATGCTATATCCATACAAAGTGCAAATAATGTTGCAACGGCAATGAAACAAGTAGGAAATAAAACTTGGATTTATGATAGGTCTGTACCAAAAATAGATATTTATCAAAATGATGTTTTAGTGAACACACACACTTTAGATGAAACGGATTATCAACATTTTCATAATATGGCAGTTGATGATGATGACAATGCTTGGTTTATGCGCTATGTTGGTGGAAACCAATTACAAATTAAAAAATTTGATACCACAACAGCCACAACAACATCTTTTGATTTTGCCAACACAGAATCTTTAGGCACTTTAAGAAAAATAATTGCAGCACCAAACAATGCTATTTGGGTTATTGGTAGTAGCGGAATAATGTACATTGAAAATGGTAATTTCCATTCATTTTTACTTGCTGATTATAGTGAACTACGCAATATAGTAGATGCTGTTGTTGACACTAACGGAAAATTATACTTACTTAGAAACGACCTTGCAACTATTACAACGTTCCAGGATCCAACAACAACACCTATAATTACTAATCTAGTAATAGAAGATAACAATTCAATATTACCATCATTAGACCATTATAGACCAGCAACCATTGCAATTGATAGCGAAGGTAGTATTTGGACACATGCCTCACTAAATACGTTTAAATTAATTGATGATGATTTTGCAGTAGAATATCGAAGACAAGCATATACAGCAAATGTTAATCAAGAAGAAGTTCTATCAAAAGTTCAGGTTTACCCAAACCCAACTAATGGTTTACTTACTATTAATGCAAATAATGCGATAGACAATGTTGAAGTATATTCAGTTTTAGGAAAAAAAGTATTTGAAAAAGAAAATAGTAATACCTTAAACCTCAGCAAACTAAATTCAGGAATTTATTTGCTAAAAATATTCAGTAAAAATGCAATTACTAGTAAACGAATAATTATTAAATAAACCACTATGGACTGGTAGTCCATAGATTTGGGTCGCAGACTAATAGTCTGCCAAATGAAATACGTAAAGCATATTAATTGTTCGTGAATTCCAAAATTTCGAGAGTGATAATTCGTGACGAAAATATTTAATCCCGAAGTATCGCATTGGCGTCAACTTAAGATATTGTTATATGTATGGTTTCAATTGCATTTATACGGCTTCGCCTTGATTCATAATAACAATAGTATTCAATTTGTTCTATGATTTCATTAATTCCTTTATCTATTATTAGCTGTATATTTTGATTAATATATTTAGCCATCCCCTGTTTTTTTTAGTTAAATTTTAAATTGAGTTGCCCACTATT
>CAYQTF010000045.1:0-17626 GCA_964420345.1 uncultured Flavobacteriaceae bacterium | reverse complement strand
ATATACTAATTGATTTATATTTTAAAAACTCTAAAAAGAAAGGTGATTATTTAGTTCAAATTGTTAATGGAAAAGAATACACTTGGTTAAGAAGAAATATTGCAACTTTTATACGAGAAGATGATTCGAAATATTGGCTGACTTTTGATAAAAGAGTAATGCGATTTTCTTACTCTTCACCAGACGGAACGCTTTGTAAATGGAATAAAGAATAGTTAGTCATCCCCTGTTTTTTTAATTAAATTTTAGGTATTGTTAATTTAAGATAGTTAATTCGCCATTTAACTTCAGCATTAGTAATATTAAGGATTTCTCTATCATGTGCTTTGCCTTTGAGTAGCATTTTGATTTTCTTCTAAGCCTAGCTAAATAATGCCTTATCCTCGCATTATATCCCTCTACGGTAAATGTTTCTGCTTTTGATTCCATATGTTTTTCATCGGGTATTAATTCTTTGTAACTTTTCCAGTAATCTGAACAAAAACCATTAACTTCTAAGTTTTCGATTTTACTCCAGAGTTTTGAGAATGTTTTTGTTGACCTGTCTCCACACACAAAATCGATATACCGTTTTCCAAATCTATCAACAGCAATCCATATCCAACAGTAGTTTTTTTTGACATGATGTAGGTGTGCATCTCGTCTAACTCTACTATTTCAATTGGTGTAGAGGATTGGAGTAATTTCGCTTTTTCTCCCCATTCTTTAACCCATTTAAAAACACTGCCATAACTTACTTTTAAAATACGACCGATAGACCGAAAACCTAAACCCTCCAAATACATCTCTAGGGCTAGGCGCTTTGTTTCGTTAGATTTAACATCTGATTTTCTCTCAACCGTATAGCGATAATTGCAACCCTTACATCTGTAGCGTTACAGCGACCTAACGATGCCATCTTTAGTGTGTTTGTTGATTTTGCACTTTGGACAAATCATAAAATATATTTTCCTCAAATATACAAAACTATCTTAAATCAACAATACCAAATAATTTAAGTCATTATATTAGATCCATAACAAAATAGAATGCATTATAAAACTATTCCAAAACTTTAAAATTACACCAACAACCAGATTTTAAATTTACTATGCACGCATAACTTTCTTAAAAAATACTATGCGCGCATAGTATTTTTTTTATATCTTTGGCGAATGGAAAAAGAATTTTCTATAGATCATCAATTAAGAGCAACTTGGCAAGCAGTTGCTAAAATGTACAATGAACAAGCCGAAACTTTTGATAGCACAATGGCAATGGCATTTGTAATCTTAAATATTGATTATGAAAACGGAACTCCTTCAACTTCTCTTGGTCCATTAATGGGTATGGAAGCAACCAGTTTATCACGTATTTTAAAATCAATGGAAGAGAAAGGCGCAATTTATCGCGAGAAAAACCCAAATGATGGTCGTGGCGTTCTTATAAAGTTAACCGATTTAGGTAAAGAAAAAAGAGAAGACGCTAAAATTGCCGTTTTAAGGTTTAACGAAGTTATACGACAAAATGTAACAGAAGAAGAGTTAGATTCCTTTTTTAAGGTAACTAAAAAAATAAATAAATTAATTTCAGAAGGAAATATTTATCAAAAAAAAACAAGAATAAAAACAGCCTAATTAACCATAAAAAAACTTTGCAATCTTTGCAAAAAAACTTTGCGCCCTTTGCGTGAAACCTTGCGAACTTTGCGGTTAAAAACATTAAAAAATGAAAAGAAGCATAAAAAAAATAGCAGTTATCGGATCAGGAATTATGGGTTCTGGTATTGCATGTCATTTTGCCAATATTGGCGTTGAAGTATTATTATTAGATATTGTTCCAAGAGAATTAAACGCTAAAGAACAAGCAAAAGGTTTAACTTTGGAAGATAAAGTAGTTAGAAACCGTTTGGTAAACGACAGTTTAAAAGCATCTTTAAAATCTAAACCTTCACCTATATATAATCAAAAATTTGCAAGTAGAATTTCTACTGGTAATTTAACCGATGATTTACACAAAATAAAAGATGTAGATTGGATCATCGAAGTGGTTGTTGAAAGGTTAGATATTAAACAACAAGTTTTTGAAAGTATCGAAAAATACCGTACTAAAGGAACTTTAATTACATCGAATACTTCTGGAATTCCTATTTCTTATATGAATAAAGGAAGATCCGAAGATTTTCAAAAACATTTTGCAGTAACACACTTTTTTAATCCACCACGATATTTAAAATTATTTGAAGTCGTTCCAGGACCAAATTGTAAACAAGAAGTAACCGATTTCTTAATGCTATATGGCGAAAAATTCTTAGGTAAAACATCTGTTTTAGCAAAAGATACACCAGCATTTATTGGTAATCGTATTGGTATTTTTGGTATCATGAGTTTATTTCATATTGTTAAAAAAATGGGATTAACGGTTGAAGAAGTTGATAAATTATCTGGACCAGTAATTGGCAGACCAAAATCGGCAACCTTTAGAACTATTGATGTTGTAGGCTTAGATACTTTGGTCCATACTGCAAATGGCGTAAAAGATAATTGCCCTAAAGATGAAATGAAACATTTGTTTGAAATCCCTGATTTTGTAAACAAAATGATGGATAATAAATGGCTTGGTTCTAAAACAAGACAAGGCTTTTATAAAAGAACTAAAAATGCAGAAGGCAAAAAAGAAATTCTTTCTTTAGATTTAAAAACTTTAGAATATAAATCACAAGAAAAAGTACGATTCGCAACATTAGGTTTAACAAAAACAATTGATAATGTAACCGATCGTTTTCCGATTTTAATAAACGGAAAAGACAAAGCAGGCGAGTTTTACAGAAAATCATTTACTGCACTTTTTGCCTATGTGCAAAATCGTATTCCAGAAATATCAGACGAACTTTACAGAATAGATGACGGATTAAGAGCAGGTTTTGGTTGGCAACACGGACCATTTCAAATTTGGGATGCTGTTGGCGTAGAAAAAGGAGTTGAACTTATGAAATCCGAAGGTTATGAAGTTGCCTCTTGGGTAACTGATATGTTAAAAGATGGTAACAAAAGTTTTTATTCGGTAAAAGAAGGTGTTAACTATTATTATGATATTCCTTCAAAAAAATATGTAAAAATACCTGGGCAAGATGCTTTTATTATTTTAGATAATATTCGCGAAGCAAAAGAAATTTGGTCTAACGCAGATGCGTCTATTCAACATTTAGGCGATGGTGTTTTAAACATCGAATTCCGTTCAAAAATGAACACACTTGGCGGTGGCGTTTTAGCAGCAATCAATAAAGGTATAGATTTAGCAGAACAAGAATACGAAGCCGTAATTTTAGGCAATCAAGCAGCAAATTTCTCTGTTGGAGCAAATCTGGCAATGGCATTAATGATGGCTATTGAACAAGATTACGATGAGTTAATGTTTGGTGTTAAGTATTTTCAAGATACGGTAATGCGTTTACGATATTCTTCCGTGCCAACGTTAATGACACCAAGAGGAATGACATTTGGTGGTGCGTGTGAAATGGGAATGCACGTAGATAAAGTTATCGCTGCAGCGGAAACTTATACAGGTTTAGTAGAATTTGGTGTAGGAATTATTCCTGCAGGTTGTGGTACAAAAGAAGTTACCAAACGAGTTTCGGATCTTTGGGTAAAAGACGATGTAAAATTAAACCGTTTACGTGATGCGTTTATAAATATTGCTATGGCAAAAGTAGCAACTTCTGCTTACGAAGCAATCGATATGAATTATTATCAAAAAGATAAAGACATTATTGTTGTTAATGAAAAACGACAAATTGCAATGGCAAAAAGTCATGCTATACAAATGTTAGAAGATGGTTATACACAACCAGCACCACAAAAAGTAAGAGTTTTAGGTCAACAAGCATTAGGTATGTTTATGGTTGGAACTGATAGTTTAAAAGAAGGACATTACGCAAGCGAGCACGATCAAAAAATAGCCAACAAACTAGGTTATATTATGGCTGGTGGAAATCTATCTGAACCAACCGATGTAAGCGAACAATATCTTTTAGACCTAGAACGTGAAGCAATTATGAGTCTTTTTACAGAAAGAAAAACGTTGGAGAGAATACAACATACATTAAAAACTGGGAAACCACTTAGAAACTAAAAAGTCATTGCGACCTTTGCGTAAACCCTTGCGAACTTTGCGTTTAAATTAACCGCAAAGTTCGCCAAGAAATCGCAAGGTACGCAAAGCAAAAATTTATAAAACAAAATCCATTATGGGAAATACAGCATATATTATTAAAGGTTACAGAACAGCAGTTGGAAAAGCACCAAAAGGTGTTTTTAGATTCAAAAAACCAGACGAACTAGCCGCAGAAACAATAGAATACTTATTAAAACAAGTACCAGAATTAGACAAAAAACGTATTGACGATGTTATTGTTGGTAACGCAATGCCAGAAGCAGAACAAGGTCTAAATATGGGAAGATTAATCTCATTAATGGGCTTAAAAATTAACGATGTTGCAGGTGTAACTGTAAACCGTTATTGTGCATCTGGACTAGAAACCATAAGTATTGCAACAGCAAAAATTCAAAGTGGTATGGCAGATTGTATCATCGCTGGTGGCGTAGAAAGCATGAGTTTTATTCCTATGGGAGGTTATCGTGCAGTACCAAATTATAAAGCAGCAAAAGAAGGAAACGAAGAATATTATTGGGGAATGGGTTTAACCGCCGAAGCAGTGGCAAACGAATTTAAAGTTTCTCGTGAAGACCAAGATGAATTTTCGTACAATTCGCACATGAAAGCCTTAAAAGCACAAAGTGAAGATCGTTTTCAAGAGGATATTGCTCCTATTAATGTAGAGCAAATTTTCTTGGACGGAAGTGGTAAAAAACAAACAAAAAATTACACAGTTAACAAAGATGAAGGTCCAAGAAAAGGAACTTCTAAAGAAGTTTTAGCAAAATTAAGACCTGTTTTCGCAGCTAACGGAAGTGTTACTGCTGGTAATTCTTCACAAATGAGTGATGGTGCGTCTTTCGTTTTAGTAATGAGCGAAAAAATGGTAAAAGAATTAAATCTAGAACCAATCGCAAGAATGGTTTCTTTCGCAGCAGTTGGTTTAGAACCAAGAATTATGGGAATGGGACCAGTTAAAGCAGTGCCAAAAGTATTAGAAAGAGCAGGAATGAGTTTAAAAGATATCGATTTATTCGAGTTAAACGAAGCATTTGCATCACAATCTTTAGCCGTAATGCGTGAGTTAGACTTAAACCAAGATATTGTAAATGTAAATGGTGGCGCAATTGCAATGGGTCATCCGTTAGGTTGTACTGGTGCAAAATTATCGGTACAATTATTTAACGAAATGAGAAGACGTAAAAACAAATATGGTATTGTTACTATGTGTGTTGGTACTGGTCAAGGTGCTGCTGGGATTTATGAGTTTTTGAAATAGTTTCCCGCAGATTTCGCAGATTTTCGCGGAGTCAACTCAATAAATAAAATTAAATAACATATATAAAACTAAATTTCCGTTAAAAAGCCAAAATAATCGCATCAAATTCTGCGAAAATCAGCGAAATCTGCGGGAGAAAATTCAAGATAAAATGAAAGAAAACTTACTACGTGGCGGACAATTTCTAGTAAAAGCAATTGACTGTGAAGATACTTTTACACCAGAAGATTTTAACGAAGATCAATTAATGATGAGAGAATCATTAATAGAATTTGTAGATCGTGAAATCTGGCCACACAAAGCGAGGTTTGAACAAAAAGATTTTGCGCTAACTGCAGAATTAATGAAAAAAGCAGGTGAACTTGGTTTTTTAAGCGTTTCTGTACCCGAAGAATATGGCGGAATGGGAATGGGTTTTGTTTCTACAATGCTTACTTGCGATTATATTTCTGGTGCAACTGGTTCTTTTAGTACTGCTTTTGGAGCACATACAGGTATTGGAACTATGCCAATTACTTTATACGGAACCGAAGAGCAAAAACAAAAATACGTACCAAAATTGGCTTCAGGCGAATGGATTGGCGCATATTGTTTAACCGAACCAAGTGCAGGGTCGGATGCTAATTCTGGTAAAACAAAGGCTGTTTTGTCTGAAGATGGAAAACATTATCTTATTACAGGTAATAAAATGTGGATTTCAAATGCAGGTTTTTGTAATATTATGATTGTATTTGCACGTATTGAAGATGATAAATACATTACAGGTTTTATAGTTGAATATGACAAAGATAATCCCAACGGAATAACAATGGGCGAAGAAGAGCATAAATTAGGAATTAGAGCTTCTTCTACAAGACAAGTATTTTATAATGATACAAAAGTACCTGTAGAAAATATGCTTTCCGAAAGAGGGAAAGGCTTTAAAATTGCCATGAATGCTTTAAATGTTGGTAGAATAAAATTGGCTGCTGCTTGTTTAGATGCACAACGTAGAATTATAGGTGAATCTATTAAATATGCAAATGAACGTATTCAGTTTAAAGTGCCAATTTCTTCTTTTGGAGCAATTAGACAAAAAATTGCTGAAATGTCTATGAATACTTGGGTTGGTGAATCGGCATGTTATCGTGCTGCAAAAAACATTGAAGACCGTATTGAAATGCGAATGAATAATGGTAAAGATACACATCAAGAAGCCGAATTAAAAGGTGTTGAAGAGTATGCTATTGAATGTTCTATCTTAAAAGTTGCTGTTTCTGAACACGCACAAAGTTGTGCGGACGAAGGAATTCAGATTTTTGGTGGTATGGGTTTCTCTGAAGAAACACCAATAGAATCTGCTTGGCGTGACGCTAGAATTGCTCGTATTTACGAAGGAACTAACGAAATTAACCGAATGTTAAGTATTGGCATGTTAATTAAAAAAGCCATGAAAGGTCATGTTGATGTACTTGGGCCGGCACAAGCAGTTGCAGGAGAATTAACAAGTATTCCTTCTTTTGAAATGCCAGATTATTCAGAATTGTTTTCAGAAGAAAAAAGTATTATTGCTAATCTTAAAAAGATATTTTTAATGGTTGCTGGAGCAGCTTTACAAAAATATGGTGAAAAAATTGAAGAGCATCAACAATTAATGTTAGCATGTTCTAATATATTAATTCAAATTTATATGGCAGAATCTGCAATTTTAAGAGCAGAAAAAATGGCTAAAAAACAAGGTGAAGATAAAGTTAAAGAACAAATTGCGATAGCAAAATTAAACCTTTTCTATGCTATAGATATTATTGAAACTGCTGGCAAACATTCTATTATTTCTTTTACCGAAGGTGATGAACAACGCATGATGCTTATGGGCTTAAGACGTTATTTAAAATATACCAATATGCCTAATATTATAGAATTAAGAAATATTATTGCAGATAAAGTTACTGAGACTAATAAATATTGTTTTTAAAAATAATGATACGATGACTTGAAGTCATCGTATCATTAAATTTAAGTTGCTTATAAAAAGCATTTTTTTTATTTAGAAAGTGGTTATATAATTTGTATCCATTTTATATAAACGTTGTGATACATTCCTACAATACAGGTAAGTTATATTTAATTTAGAAAATCTATAAATTTATTTTTATTAAATTAAACCAATGCAAAAACTACTAATTATTTCATCCGTTTGGGTAGAACCAAATTCATCTGCTGCTGGCAGTAGAATGTTGCAATTAATAGCCTATTTTTTATCTAAAAATTATAATATTACTTATGCGAGTACTGCTGCAAAAAGCGATTTCTCTATCGATTTAACTTTAAAAGGAATAAGTATAAAAAACATTAAAATTAACGATTCTGAATTTGATGTATTTATCGAAAACTTAAATCCGCAAATAGTACTATTTGATCGTTTTATTACCGAAGAACAATTTGGTTGGAAAATAGCAGAAATTCTCCCAAACACTTTACGAATTTTAGATACCGAAGATTTACATTTTTTAAGAAAAACTCGTGAAATTGCCATAAAAAATAATAAAACATTCAAGGAAACAGATTGTTTAAAACAAGAAATTACCAAACGAGAAATTGCCAGTGTTTTACGTTGTGATTTGTCTTTAATTATTTCTACTTATGAATTAGACTTATTGCAAAATCTATTTAAAATTGATGAAAATATACTACACTACATTCCGTTTTTATTAGATAATTTATCTGTTAAAGAAATTAATAGAACACCAATGTTTGAAGACCGAAAACACTTTTACTTTGTAGGTAATTTTTTACATAAACCTAATAGTAATGTTATTCAATATTTAAAAAAAGAAATTTGGCCAAAAATTAGTAAAAAATTACCAAATGCTGAATTACATATTTATGGTGCGTATATGCCTGAAAAAATTAAACAATTACACAATAAAAAGGAACGATTTATCATTAAAGGTCGTGCAGAAAGTTTAAATAATAGCATTCAAAATTCAAAAATATGTTTAGCACCTTTATTATTTGGCGCAGGAATAAAAGGTAAATTTATAGAAGCAATGCAAAATGGCACACCAAGTATCACAACTACTATTGGTGCCGAAGCAATGCACAAAGAGTTAGGTTGGTCTGGTATAATTTCTGATGATTCCGATGGAATTATAAACGCCTCTATAGAACTTTATACCAATAAAACACTTTGGTTAGTAGCGCAACAAAATGGTATAAAAATAATTAATAAATGCTATGATAAAACGGAACTTTCAAATAAATTAGCCCAAAAAATTAATATTATTTTAAATGATTTGGAAAAACACAGAGAACAAAATTTTTTAGGCGAATTATTACAACATCATACGTTAAGAAGCACCAAATATTTATCTAAATGGATTGAAGAAAAAAACAAACTACAGTCTAAAACCAATACCTAAAGAAAACGTTTCTGCTTTTGCTGCGTGAGTTTTTAAACTAAAAGAACCGAATAATTTTTCATTAAAATAATACTTAAAACCTACTCGTTGATAGATTCTACTTTCAAAATTAATCGGGTAATAAGCATAATAACCTAGTTGTCCAATAATAGATAACTTATTAATAAATAATTCATGACCTATAAAAACGCCGACACGTTTAAAATCGCCTTTCTCAAAACTTTCATCTACAATCTCTTTTAAATCCATATAATCTTTTAAACTATAATTTACCATTAATTCTGTACCAAATTGCAACGCAGATTTTTTGGTTAATCTTTTATCTGCATAAACAGCAACTACAAAAAATGGTTTTACACCAGTATTAATAAAATCCGATTCGTTTGCACCAGAGCGTAATTCAAAATTATACTTTATTTTTTTATTTATTTTTTCGCTTTCTTTTTCTTCTAAAATATATTCTATTTCAGTAGTCGAATTCAAATTGTAGTTCATACCAATAGTTGCACCCAAAATATTTAAACCTGTATTTGGCGATTTAAAACTTGCATTAGAAGTGTGCATAAAAACGAAACCTGCATTAATACCAACATTTTTAAAGATATTTTCACGCTGATAATACAATCTAAAAGACACACTTGCATTTAATTTTGTGCCAAATGCAACATTTTTTGGATTGGTAACTTTATCGTACGGGTTTGTATTATAACCAACTCCAAAACTAGGTCTAAGTATAAATTGATTCTTATTTGTTCTTTTTAAAAAATAAAAATTATAATGCCCATAAAAGGAATATACATCACCTAAAATTTCATTTTTATTATCTTGATAAGAAAAAGAAAAACCATAATCTGGGTAATTGAAACGTTGTTGCCATTCTTTTTCACCAAAGGTTTTTTTGTTCCAACTTAGCAAAATACCAGTTGGATGATCTACTGAAAAATGACCTACATTTTTATTGTGTTTTAATATGTTTCCGTAAAAATATTCCGCTTGAAATGAAGAATTATTAATAACACTATTTTGACTAAAACAATTACAATACAAAACAACAAAACAACATATTAAAGCATATTTTATATTTATATAATTACAATAAAAAATTTGCATAATTATTTTATTTAAAAAACAAACGATAATAAAAACTAGGTTTGGTTAATAGTTTTTTCTTTTCTACATCTTCTAAAGTTCCTATTAAAAAATCTCGTAGAGCATCATTTTTATTCGCTTTATTTACAACAAAATTAAATAATCTTGGGTGTTTACACAAATTTTGTAAAGTCCTACTTACTTTAAATTCTTTAGACATTAATCGATAAATCTCCTTTTCATATTTTAAATTCTGAACCTTAGAAAAATCATTTAACTCAAAACATTTTTTAAGATGCTTTGCTGCTACTCTTCCGCTTCGTATGGCATTTGCGATTCCTTCTCCAGAAAACGGGTCGATTAGTCCCGCAGCATCACCTAATAATAAAACCCGATTACTCGATATTTTACGTTTTTTTGATCCTAAAGGCAAACTGAAACCTTTCATGGTTTCTAAAGCTGTTGCATTTTTAAAACGTTCTTTTAAATTTGGATGGTTCTCAATTAAATTGGCTAATACTTTTTTAAGATTTACTTTCTTTTTTGAAACATAAGAGGATAACATACCAATACCAATATTTGCCTCGTTATTTGGCAACGGAAAAATCCATAAATAACCTGGCAAAACGTCTTTAAAGAAATGTAATTCAATAAAATTTTCTTCGTGAAAATTTGTAACATTTTTATAATAAACACGTAAACCTGCACTATAATGATTGTGTTCTACTTTATTTTTTATTGTTTTTTTATTTACTATAGAATGTGCGCCATCAGCACCTAAAACTATTTTTGATGTAAATTTGTTTCCCGCAGATTTCGCAGATTTTCGCAGATTTTTTTCTCTGTGAATCTCTGTGTTTCTCTGTGAATCTTTGTGTAACAACTCAGTTTCTCGCAAAGTCGCAGAGTCGCCAAGTTTTTCTTTGTGAATCTCTGTGTTTCTCTGTGAATCTTTATGTAACAACTCAGTTTCTCGCAAAGTCGCAGAGTCGCCAAGTTTTTCTCTGTGAATCTCTGTGTTTCTCTGTGAATCTTTATGTAACAACTCAGTTTCTCGCAAAGTCGCAGAGTCGCCAAGTTTTTCTCTGTGAATCTCTGTGTTTCTCTGTGAATCTCTTTGTAACAACTTCACTTCTACTGAAACAGACTCATCAGAAACAACAACATCTAAAACTTTACAATTCTCTACAATAGTAATATTTTTAAATTGTTTTAATTCTTCAAATAAAAAATTATCAAAATCAATTCGTTTAGAAATATAACCGAACTTCTTTTTACCTTTATAATAAAACGGAATATCTAAAAACTGTTGATTTGGAGCAACAATTTTAACACCATAAGAAGGTGTTTTATTTGTGAATTTCTCAAAACGCTTTGCTAAATTTGTATCAATCATTTCAAACTGATTCAAAACATCTACACTCAAAGCATCACCACAAGTTTTATCTCTTGGAAATTTTTCTTTTTCTAATAAACAAACAGACAAATCTAGCTTTGCCAATTGCATTGCCGAAATTATTCCTGCTGGTCCAGCGCCAACTATAATTACATCGAATTGATTAGAGTTCATTAAATGTTTTCTTTTTGTTAATAAAGTGCTGTTTTACAATGCTTTTCGTATAAAAATAATTGGTTATTTTATTAGGTATTTCTTTGCGTTTTTTCAAAATATTAGGCAATTTGCCATAAAAACTAAAATGTGCTTTAATAATTGCAAAAGTATGTAATGGTTTTAACTCCAAAAAGAATTTAACACCTGCAATACCATCTAAAATTAAACGAAAAAATATTTTAAATCCCAAATTCTTACTTGGTGCGTTTTTTAGTAAATTAAATAAGGAGTTTCTGAAATTTAAAAATGTTTTTTTAGGATTTCCTTCTTTTAGTGTTGCGCCACCAACATGATATACAACCGAATTACCATTATATTTAATGACATAACCTAAATTTTTTGCACGCCAACATAAATCAATTTCTTCTTGATGTGCAAAAAAGTCCTTATCAAAACCGTTTAATTCATCAAATACTTTTTTTCTGACAAAAAAACATGCACCAGATGCCCAAAATATTTCTTGATTGTTATTGTACTGATTAGTATCGGTTTCTAAATGATTAAAAATTCTACCTCTGCAAAACGGATAGGCATATTTATCTATAAAACCACCTGCTGCACCAGCATATTCGAATTTTGATTTATTTTTGAAATCTAATATTTTCGGTTGTATTATTACGGTATTCTCTTCGCTTTTAAAAGTTTTTATAATCGGTTCTAACCAATTTTTAGTAACTTCAATATCGGAATTTACTAATGCCAAAACGTCTGCATTCACATTTTTTAAAGCAATAGTATATCCTTTTGCAAAACCATAATTTTTATCGTTTTGAATGATTTTTACAGTTGAGAAATTTTGCTTTATAAACTCTATAGAATCATCTGTAGAAGCATTATCCGCCACATAAATATTACAATAATTTGGATTACTATATCTAACAATATCTGGTAAGAATTTATTTAATAATTCTTTACCGTTCCAGTTTAGTATGACAATGGCTATTTTCACTTGGCGAATTTATGTTTTTAGACACAGATTTTAGAGATTTTTACGGATTATTTAGCAATTTAAATGAATGCTAATTGAGAATTTATTTTTTGTTTTTCAATTATTATTAACTTTACTTGAATATGTTGTCTTTTTTGCCGTACCTTACAACATCATATATAAAACATTAAAACGATTTTATATATCAACGTTGGCAACAAGCACAGGACGAAAAAAAAATCGTGCTAAAAAGAATAAACCAACCGCATATTTTACACTTTTATTTTTTACCATCGCATAATTCCAACAAAAAAAATAAAAGAGTAAAATCTTTCCATCACTTATACAAAAATGAAAATTATTGTTATCTTTGTCAAGATTTATTAATCAAGATAAATTCAACAAAATGAATAATTCAATAGGAAAATATATCCATAGATTAAGAGTAGATAAAGGTTTCACTTTAACTCAATTAGGAGCGAAACTTGAAATTGATTCTGGAGCACTTAGCAAAATTGAGAACGACAAAAAGAAACTTGATGAAAAAACATTACCAAAACTCGCGGATGTCTTTAACCTTAATCTTAAAGAATTAAAAGAAGAGTACATTAGTGAACAAATTGCTTTTAAAGTCTACAAATCAGGTTGTTCAAATAATGTATTGACTTTAGCAGAACAAAAAATACAATACATAAAGCAAGAAAACATTAAACAAGGAAAATTAAAATTTCAATAAACAATGAGATACTACGGAGCAAAAACTAAATTACTTCCATTTATTGAAAAGGCTATAAAATCAACTGGAGTTAATGGAACTTCAAACTTTGTTGATTTATTTGCTGGAACAACTTCGGTTGGTCAACATTTTAAAAAATTAGGCTATACTATTTATTCAAATGATATGCTTGAATTTTCTTATGCATTATCTAAAACATTTATTGAAACAAACAAACTACCAACTTTTAAAAAACTTAAAAGCAAGTTAAAAATTAAAGATGATAATCAATTAATTTTTGATTACTTAAATAATATAGATTCTCAAATTGAAGGATTTATTTTTAAAAACTATTCTCCAAATGGAGACAGACAATATTTTACAGATGATAACGCATTAAGAATTGACTCACATAGAACAATAATTCAAGAATGGAAAGAAAATAGCCTAATAAATGAACTCGAATATTACTATTTAATAACTTCTCTCCTACGTTCTGTTAATTTGGTTAGTAATGTTACTGGTACTTATGGAGCGTATTTAAAAAATTGGGACAAAAGAGCATTAAATCCTTTAATTTTAGAACAAGTTCCAATAATTGAAAGTTCAACAAAAAACAAAGCATTTAAAAGAGATGCAAATGAATTAGTTAGAGAGATAAAACCTGATTTATTATATCTTGACCCTCCATATAATTCTCGTCAATATGCATCTAACTATTTTATCCTTGAACTTATTGCTGAAGGTTGGTTTGATAAAGAACCTGTAATTTATGGAAAAACAGGAATGAGAGAATATGAACATCAAAAATCAAAATATTGTTCTAAAACAAATGCTTTATCTGTTTTAGAGGATTTAGTTTTATTTGGTTCAAAAGCAAAATACATTTTTTTAAGTTATAACAATGAAGGAGTTATCAAACATAATGATATAATTAAAACACTTAAAAAAATTGGAGAAGTTGAAACTTTGACAAAAAATCACAAAAGGTATAAAAGTATTAATCAAACAGAAAATGACCCTCAAATCACTTCTGAATTTATTTTTAAAGTTAAAACTAAAAAAACAATCAATCGTGTTAATAACCTTTCAGGTAAAGAATGGTTAAAAAATTCATTTAGCATTTGGCGTGAATTAGGAAAATCTGAAGAAGAAAGGAAATTAAAACATCCTGCAATTTTCACAATTAAATTAGCATCAAAATTAATTGATACTTTTTGCAAACCAAATGGAGGTCTTATACTTGACCCTTTTGCTGGTTCAGGTACAACTTTACTCGCAGGTCTATTAAAAGAAAAAGATGTTGTTGGTTTTGATTTAAGTTCAAAATTTAAAAAATTATTTATCAACAGAGCAACAAATTCATATAACATAAATAGTTCTGGTTTAGATAAAAAATATATAATCAATGATTCAAGATTTCTTTCAAAAAATATTGAAAATGATTCTGTTGACTTATGTATTACATCACCTCCTTATTGGGATATTCTAAACAGAAAAAGGTCAGTTGATAAGAAAGAGAACATAAACTATTCTGAAGACTTGGAAGATTTAGGCAACATTCCTGAATACAATGAGTTTCTTAGTGCATTAAAAGAAGTTTCAAAACAAGTATTTAAAGTATTAAAACCTAAATCATACTATATACTTAATGTAATGGATTTAAGAAAGAAGAGCACTTTTTATCCTTTACATATTGATGCTATAAGTATTGTAAAGGAAGTTGGTTTTAATCTTGAAGATTTAATTATTTGGGATAGACAACAAGAATATAATAATATGAGACCTTTGGGCTATCCTTATAAATTTATTGTAAATAAAGTGCACGAATATTTAATTATTTTAAGAAAACCTGAATAATGACACAGCAAGAATTTTATATCAATGTTGGCTATTTAGCAAACCCTATCAGACAAATAAACATTGAAGTAGAAATGCCTTTAAGAAGACAAGCAAGATTCATTATAGAATATGCAAATCTAACTAATAACTTTCCACTTCCAAACCTTACGAATACTGCACCATATTACGTTTGGGGCGTAAATGCAAATAAATATGGATTAGAAAGTCGTGCCTATTTTTTTTCAAATACAAATATACCGCAAACATTGGTTAACACTTTAGAACCAAGAGGTTTTCAAAATAGACCAGGATATAACAATTGGAATCGTAGAATAAGTCGAAATAGAAACATATTACCTCTTTTAGAAGCAGGTTTTGTGCTTGGAAATGTACAAGATGTAAATAGAATTAGAACAATTATACCTCAAAATTTTATAAATTATTTTAATAATGGTTTTGCTTTATGATTGAAAAAAATAAAATATCTAACTTTTTAACACCTGACATATCATATTTGTTAGGTTTAATAACAGGAAGAGGAGAAATCCAATACTCAAGAGATATTAAGAAAATAGTTATTGATTTTGAATATAAAGCCTTACAATCAAAAGCAATTACTAAAATTTTTGACCAAAAACTACATATTCAAACAAGTCTTGATAGTGTTGTAGCACGTCTTCAAAATATGGGTATAAATGTTAGAAAAGATGTTTCAGATAGTAAAATCACACTTGTTTTACTCTGGGATAAAGAAGATATATCTTGGCTATTTATAAAATTCCTAATTAATGGCACACGTTTCAGTTATCACGATTTTCAAGTACCTGAACCAATTTTTGAAACAGATAACACTAACAAAAAAGAATTTTTAAGAGGATTATCTGACGTTACTGCATATGTTAGAAATTCAAATAGAGATCAAAGAAGTAAGCACAGAGTTTATATAGAAATATCAAATAAAAATTGGTTTTTACCACCTCAATTATGTGAATTATTGCAATCTCTTGATGTAGCAGTGCAATATATTGGTTATGGGCATCCTAATTTAAGAGCAGGTAAAACAAAAAAAACTACAACTTCTTGGGCTAAAGAACATCAAATGAAAATTTATGCAGAAGATTTTGAAAAGGTTGGTTTTTACATTTCACATAAAAATGAAGCATTAGAAGAATTATCAGAATACAATAAATCTACTTTTACTAATAAACAAAAACTATGTGACGGAACGAGTAAAAGAAAAAGAGTTAAAAATAATCACCCACACGAAACTCACGATAAATTACCTGACGAAATACAAGGAAAGCATTTTAATGGTTTTAAAGAAATTTGCAAATGTTTAAACTGTTATAAACAAAGATGAAAAATTACAGCAATGAAATAGAAATGTATCCTGATATAATAAAATGGTTAGATACAAATCTGAATGAAAAATTTGGAAAAAAATCAAAAAACATTTATGTCCTTGACACTCACGATAGTGACTTGTCTAATTTTATTATTAAACTTAAATTCCAAAAGTTTTTTCCAGAATTTACAACTTATAAAATAAGGCAAGATATTACTGCATTTATTGAATATGAAGAAAAAGTTGACCTTGTTTTTGTTGAATGTAAAAATGGTAAACTTACACTAATTAATCTTTCTCAGTTAATAGGTTATTCGTGTATTGCAATGCCAATATTTTCAATTTTAATTGCTCCACAAGGTATGGGAACTACATTAAGTAAATTACTAACTTCCTTCAATAGAAAAGATATTTTGGAATTTAGACCAAATAGGAAAATTCAGGTACTGAAATGGGATTTTAATAAAAAAGATATTGATAGGATGAAAAGCATAATGTAGCCATACAAATTTGCAATTCGCTACAGTCAACAGCATAAACCAAAATTGCAAAAGAGTATGTCTTTCCAACGCTATCAGCAGAACGTGAAGAATAGCCAGTTGCTAACAAAATGTAAACATAATTGCGGATTTTGTGCTTAATTTAAAGTTTGTTTTTTTGAGCAAAATTTAGTAATAAATTGAAAGGTAAGTCCTTGAAACCCGCAACTACGCTTACATAAGTCGTTGATAAAGTACTCCAATACGTGATAATTATGCTTTTTTTTAAACTCTAAAATTCAGTTTAATAATTATAATCAGGCACACTTTCCAAAAAAACATACTTCTTATTCTCATAATCCATTTTACAATAATAATGTTCTAAACCATTAGTAACAATTAAATATTTTGCTTTTAATTGTAGATTATATCTAGCAATTTGGTCAAAAGTAGTTTGGTTTATTTTAATAGTTGGCGCTTTACATTCTATAATAATTTCGTGTTCGCCTTTTGTATTAAAAACTAAAATATCGAATCGTTTTTTTAATCCGTTAACTTTAATTTCCTTTTCGATTGCAATTAAAACTAAACAAACAGGAAAATTAGCCAACAGGTAATCGAGTAGGCGGCTGACGACCAAGTCGCTAGCACACCTCTCACGCCACTAAGCGTAGTGTACCAAGAAGTAACAGTCAGTAACGATAACTGTTGCATGCTATATTTAAGATGGTGGAATTAGGTTTTTTTTTACTGTTGTCCGATAAAACTCAAAAACAGTTAAAATCGTTCATCTATCTCAATA